>CAIOXL010000184.1 GCA_903862245.1 uncultured Geobacteraceae bacterium
CATCTTCATGGCAATTCCTTGGTACCGTCATCGCCGCCGCTCGCCAAGGGTTGCCCCTGCCTGCTCTCCCAGCAATTCCGCTGGGGGTCTGAACGGTTACCCAGAGGAAGCCGAACTGACTAAACGATTGGTTCAAGATAAGATTATTCCTGACCCGGATCAGTCAGTTTTACGTTCCATGCCGTGGCTGGGCTGTGATGTTCGAGAAACGCCGAAGCACCCGGTGGTTCTGAAGCCTTTCGAGATCAGCGCCCACGAAGTCACATTTGATGAATGGGATGCCTGTGTCGCTGATGGCGGATGCCCCCACTGGCCGGATGACGAGAGCCTTGGTCGCGGGAAGCGTCCGGTGGTCAATGTGAACTGGATCGAGGTCGAGCGCTATGTCAACTGGCTGAACAAGAAAACCGGAAAGCATTATCGCCTGCCAACCGAGGCGGAATGGGAATTTGCCGCTCGTGCGGGAACCGATGTTGAATTTAGCACCGGGGATTGCTTGAAGACGGCGTATGCAAACTTTAATGGCATCCCAAATAAATACAGTCATTGCGAAACTCTCAAGGGCGTGCAACAGGCATTGCCTGTTGGTAGCCTGAAACCCAATCCTTGGGGGCTGTATGACATGCACGTCAATGTTGCCGAGTGGACTCAAGACTGTCGAACCTACCACTACAGGCGCGCGGCAAAGGACGGGGGTGTACCGTCCGATGGTGATTGTGTCCGGCATATGGCGCGAGGCGGGTCATGGAAGCAAGGTGCCGAGGAAGCGCGTTCTGCCTACCGGGGCAATGCACGGCAAGATGTGCGAGTTAACAGTATTGGGTTCCGATTGGTTCGGGATTATTGAGAAATTGAAGCTGAATCAAAGTGGGTGCAGAAAAACCAATCGCAAAGGCACGCACAAGGCGGCGTGATCTCCCTGCTGACCAACGGCTCTATTCAAACCGCAGGTTGGCCACCGCCTTCAATGCCGCCAGATATTAGCGGGTTTGCACAGCCGGCAACACGTGCAGTGGGATTTGTTGCGGGAATTACGAAAATGACCGAATCTGGATAGCAATTATGAATCAAAAACAATGGATGTCGATCACCATCGAACATTTGACAGGAATGGAAGAGGAGCCCCTGCGTCAGTTGTGGGCCGAGCTGCGGGATCACTGCAACCTACTGGATCAGCCCAGGCGGCTCTGGAACGAAACGGATGCCAGGGATGCCACCTACTATCACCTGCGGATGAAGCAGGCTATGGCGCTGCTGATTTTGCTGGGCAAATGGAAATGGACCACCTACTCCATGTCCGATGTCTGGTCCAGGGCAATGGAGTACTTCGAGCGAGCCAATCAGGCTCCGCTGAATGGCGATGAGCCCAGACGCTTTCTGGAATGCCTGCTGGCATTCAAAAGCGAGTATGAATTTCTGGAAAATCGCGTGGACGAACTGCTGACAAATATCGTCGATCACTGCCCCGATCTGGGTAGCCACAATTTCCAGAACGATTGCTGGTGGTATGACTCCTTTGTGCGCTTTGCCAAGGGATTGCGCCACCGCAGCAAGGTGTATGTGCGGGGCGAACCCGTTCCCCGCTACGAGTTGGTTGGGAAGATGAAGGATCTCTACTACGATGTATTGGCGGAACTGGTCGAGGATCTGGCTTGTGAGATACGCAAAGATGCCGAGGCGGATAGGGGGCGCGGACGGATCAAACTGGCAACAGCGCTGGAGGAAAGCGTGGGCCATTTGCAAAATGCCGCCAAGTCGCTGCATAGGGCCTGGGATCATTGCCGTCCCCATACGGATCTGACCAGAAAGCAGTATCAGGTCGAGCACATTTTTGATTCCGAGGTGGTCAGGAAATGGAAGATAAGGCAGTTTGTCCACAGCTATATGCTCACCCTGCGAATGCACGGCGAATATGCCGACGAAGAGCCGCACTATCTTTCGCTGCTAGCAGGGATGGAGTATCGCAAGAAGTTGGCCAAAGACCCGGATTTCGAGGTGATGATCGATGCGTTGATCGGTGCGCTGGAACTTTTGACAGATAAGGGAGCAGCCGAGATCGAGCGGGATATTAACGCCCTGATCGGCCGGGATATATGGAGCTGCGATGAAAATAGGGAGAAAGAGTGACTCAGGGCAAACCAATCGATGGTCGGCAAACTCGCATGGAGAATTCGTAAGATTGCATATCTTGCAATACAATGAATACATGTATTTAACTGGAGCGCCATCATGGCAACCTCTATCCGACTGGATTCCGCCATTGAACAACGGCTAGACCAATTGGCCGCACAAACTGGCCGTACCAAAGCGTATTACCTGCGCGAACTGGTCACGAATGGACTAAATGATCTGGAAGACTACTACCTGGCCGCCACAACTATGGAGCGCGTCCGCAAGGGTGAAGAGAAGGTTTATTCGGCTGAGCAAGTGAGGAAAGACCTTGGTCTGGACGATTAACTACACCGAGTCCGCCAGAAAACAGCTGGCTCTATATGAAATACAGTGGGTAATCATATTTCATTTTCCCACAAAGAAAATAAATCATGTTGATAAAGTTCTTTACGTTTCGATAGCCTCTAGCGCGCCTTTTGGCTAGCTGCAC
>CAIOXL010000185.1 GCA_903862245.1 uncultured Geobacteraceae bacterium
TGAAAGCGAAACACGATTTGATGGGCTTGTAGCTCAGTTGGCTAGAGCACACGACTGATAATCGTGAGGTCGCTGGTTCGAGTCCAGCCAGGCCCACCAACCTTTATTGGGGGTGTAGCTCAGCTGGGAGAGCACCTGCCTTGCACGCAGGGGGTCATCGGTTCGAACCCGTTCACCTCCACCAATAATTTGAGAAGGCAGTTCACTGAATTGCCTGATCATTTAGTTCTTTGACAATTGCATAGTGGATAGTTTAGGTGGTAGATGCGTACTCAGTGCGTACGTATTTACTTTATGATTGTATGTTTTGTAGATTGATTTCGATTTTTTATGGTCAAGCTACTAAGGGCGTACGGTGGATGCCTAGGCAGAGAGAGGCGATGAAGGACGCGGTAAACTGCGATAAGCTTCGGGGAGTCGTTAAACAGGCTTTGATCCGGAGATTTCCGAATGGGGAAACCCGGCAGGGGTAATGCCTTGTCACTGTGTACTGAATACATAGGTACATAGAGCGAACGAGGGGAACTGAAACATCTAAGTACCCTCAGGAGAAGAAAACAATAGTGATTCCGTAAGTAGCGGCGAGCGAACGCGGAGTAGCCCAAACCAATACCACTTCGGTGGTATCGGGGTTGTGGGACCTCGACATGTGATTGATGATGGGTAGCTGAGCGGTCTGGAAAGGCCGGCCATAGTGGGTGATAGCCCCGTAAGCGAAACCTTGATTCACGCTAGAGGTATCCCGAGTACCGCGGAACACGAGAAATTCCGTGGGAATCCAGGAGGACCATCTCCTAAGGCTAAATACTCCTCTCTGACCGATAGTGAACCAGTACCGTGAGGGAAAGGTGAAAAGTACTCCGATAAGGAGGGTGAAATAGATCCTGAAACCGTATGCCTACAAGCAGTGGGAGCACCATGTATATCAGGTGTGACCGCGTGCCTTTTGCATAATGAGTCAGCGAGTTACTCTTGCTAGCGAGGTTAAGTTCATAGAACGGAGCCGAAGCGAAAGCGAGTCTTAACTGGGCGTCCAGTTAGCAGGAGTAGACCCGAAACCGGGTGATCTATCCATGGCCAGGGTGAAAGGAAGGTAACACTTCGTGGAGGCCCGAACCCACTGGCGTTGAAAAGCCAGGGGATGAGCTGTGGATAGGAGTGAAAGGCTAATCAAACTCGGAGATAGCTGGTTTTCCTCGAAATATATTTAGGTATAGCCTCGCGTATGCGTAACGGGGGTAGAGCACTGGATGGGCTAGGGGTCTCACCAGATTACCAAACCCAATCAAACTCCGAATACCGTTAACGAAGAGCGCGGGAGTCAGACGGCGGGTGATAAGATCCGTCGTCAAAAGGGAAAGAGCCCAGACCGCCAGCTAAGGTCCCAAAATCTACGCTAAGTGGAAAACGATGTGGAAATGCCCAGACAACCAGGAGGTTGGCTTAGAAGCAGCCACCCTTTAAAGAAAGCGTAATAGCTCACTGGTCGAGTGGGTCTGCGCGGAAAATGTAACGGGGCTAAGCGTAGTACCGAAGCTGCGGACTGACGTCTTAAGACGCCAGTGGTAGAGGAACATTGTGTAAGCCTGTGAAGGTCGACCGTGAGGACGGCTGGAGGTATCACAAGAGATTATGCTGACATGAGTAGCGAAAATGCGGGTGAGAAACCCGCACACCGTAAACCCAAGGTTTCCTCCGTAAAGGTAATCTGCGGAGGGTTAGTCGATCCCTAAGGCGAGGCCGAAAGGCGTAGTTGATGGGAAACAGGTTAATATTCCTGTACCACCTATTGTTGCGATGGGGGGACGGAGAAGGGTAGGCGAGCCGGTTATTGGATTTCCGGTTTAAGCGTGTAGGGGGGAGAGGCAGGTAAATCCGCTTTTCCATTCAACTCTGAGACGTGATGACGAGAGCGTATGCTCATAAAGTCGTTGATCCCATGCTTCCAAGAAAAGCCTCTAAGCTTCAGACAGTAGGTGATCGTACCGTAAACCGACTCAGGTGGGTGAGGAGAATATCCTAAGGTGATTGAGAGAACACTGGTTAAGGAACTCGGCAAAATGACACCGTAACTTCGGGATAAGGTGTGCCCACATTAGGTGTAGCGATTTACACGTGAAGCCGAAGTGGGTCGCAGAGAAATGGCGGTAGCGACTGTTTACTAAAAACATAGGTCTGTGCTAAGTCGTAAGACGATGTATACGGACTGACGCCTGCCCGGTGCTGGAAGGTTAAGGGGATTTGTTAGCGCAAGCGAAGCTTTGAACCGAAGCCCCAGTAAACGGCGGCCGTAACTATAACGGTCCTAAGGTAGCGAAATTCCTTGTCGGGTAAGTTCCGACCTGCACGAATGGCGTAACGATTTCCGCGCTGTCTCAACCAGTGGCTCAGCGAAATTGAATTCTCGGTGAAGATGCCGAGTACCCGCGGTAAGACGGAAAGACCCCGTGAACCTTTACTATAGCTTGACAGTGACATTCGGAATAGCTTGTGTAGGATAGGTGGGAGACTTTGAAGCTGGCACGCTAGTGTCGGTGGAGTCGCCCTTGAAATACCACCCTGGTTGTTTTGGATGTCTAACCTTGGCCCGTCATCCGGGTCGGGGACACTGTCTGGTGGGTAGTTTGACTGGGGCGGTCGCCTCCCAAAGAGTAACGGAGGCGCGCGAAGGTTCCCTCAGGTTGATTGGAAACCAACCGTAGAGTGCAATGGCATAAGGGAGCTTGACTGCGAGACCAACAAGTCGAGCAGGTACGAAAGTAGGTCATAGTGATCCGGCGGTTCTGTATGGAAGGGCCGTCGCTCAACGGATAAAAGGTACTCCGGGGATAACAGGCTGATCTCCCCCAAGAGTTCACATCGACGGGGAGGTTTGGCACCTCGATGTCGGCTCATCGCATCCTGGGGCTGAAGTAGGTCCCAAGGGTTTGGCTGTTCGCCAATTAAAGCGGTACGCGAGCTGGGTTTAAAACGTCGTGAGACAGTTTGGTCCCTATCTACCGTGGGCGCAGGATACTTGAGAAGAGCTGTCCTTAGTACGAGAGGACCGGGATGGACGTACCGCTAGTGTTCCAGTTGTGCCGCCAGGCGCAGTCGCTGGGTAGCCACGTACGGAAAGGATAACCGCTGAAAGCATCTAAGCGGGAAGCCTCCTTCAAGATTAGGTATCCCTGGGTGTAACAACCCCTGAAGGCCCGTTGTAGACCACAACGTTGATAGGCCGGGTGTGTAAGTGCAGTAATGCATTTAGCTGACCGGTACTAATCGGCCGTGAGGCTTGACCATAAAAATGAAATACGGCCCGGGGAGGGGAAACCCTCCCCAGGTCGATATAAAACAAACAATCAACCAAAAAAACTATCCAACCAACGCAATTGCCAAGAAACCCACAGTAAGGGGTGAGGCGTGAAAAGTGAGGAATAAACCCCTTACTCTTTACACCACACTCTTTACACAGAGTTTCTCGGTGGCTATGCCGAGGGGGTCACACCCGTTCCCATCCCGAACACGGAAGTTAAGCCCCTCAGGGCCGATGATACTGCACGGGTAGCTGTGTGGGAAAGTAGGTCGCCGCCGGGAATAAATACAAACACCCCGCCTCCAGTTAAATGGAGGCGGGGTGTTTGCGTTAAAATGATTGTTGTTGTCAGGTGAATGGCCTTCTGATACCGTACGATCGCTGCAATTACTACATGATAACGGATATATACATGACTGATTCCTGGCTTGAAATTGCCTGTGATGTACCCCAAGAACATGCTGACGTTGTTGCTGATTTTTTAACGTCACTCACCGGAGCCGGCGTTTGTGTTGATAACCTGAATGTTGACGCCTTCTCGACCTCCGAGATTCCCGATTCCATTCGAGTTGTCATTAAAGCCTATCTCCCCGCTGATACCGATCCGGCGCCCAAGATGCACGAGCTTGAATCGTATTTATCAGAACTCTCCCTTCGCCACAGGTCTTCCTGTTTTATTCCTCCGTCGATTTCAGCGGTTACTGCCGAAGATTGGAGCAGCAGCTGGAAAGTTCATTTTAAGCCGCTCCGCGTCGGCAAAAAACTGCTGATTGTGCCGACATGGGAGGAATCAACAGAGCTTCCGGGTGATCTTGTGATCCGTATTGACCCCGGCATGGCCTTTGGCACCGGCGGTCACGAAACAACACGGCTCTGTCTGGAACTGTTGGAAGATTCTATGGAGCGCCGTGACGTCTCAACAGCGCCGTCACTTCTTGATCTTGGCACCGGTTCCGGGATACTCGCCATGGCGGCAAGCCTGCTGGGAGCCGGCCGCATTCTTGCTCTTGATATCGACCCGGACGCGGTGGACGTTGCACGAGAGAATTTTGCTCTGAATCATCTTTCATCTGCCATAGAATGCGGCACAACGCCGCTGGAAGCGCTTACGGAACAGTTTGATATCATTCTTGCCAACATTCTGGCAGAAGAGCTTGTGCGACTTGCCTCGTTTCTCACTGAGCGGTTGCACTCAGACGGCTCGTTGATTCTTTCCGGAATTCTTGCGGAAAAAGAGCCACTTGTACGGCGCGGCTTCGACTCTCCTTCTCTCACATACTGCCGTACGGTGCGTGCAGGTGAGTGGGTTGCCATGCTCTATCGGCGAGAAGCGAACGCATGAGCGTACGCCGCTTCATGATACACTCACGGACAGTTCGTGACGGCTTTGCCACGTTAGAAGGAGACCTGTACAATCATATGGTGCGTGTACTCCGTCTTGGCACGAACGATGTTGTTCAGTTGGCTGACGAGAATAATACGGTGTATTCAGGAACGATTGATCAGCTTGGCAAGGAATGTGTGCGGGTAGAGATCACTTCGACCAGCCAGGCTGCTCCAACGGACTCACCGGAACCGCGAATTACCATCTGCCAGGCTCTCCCTAAAGGTGACAAAATTGACCTGATACTGCAGAAGGGGACTGAGCTTGGCGCAGCCGACTTTCTGCTGTTTGGCGGGCGCCGCTCCATTGCCAAAGTGCGGGAAGACCAAATAAACAGCAAGATTGAACGGTGGAAGCGAATTACCGCTGAAGCCGCACGCCAATGCGGGCGCAGCGACATTCCCGGCGTTGCCTGGCGGGCGACAGCTGTCGAAGCGGCACGCGACTCCGGCCAGGAACTCCGGTTGGTTCTTTGGGAAGGTGAGAGGGAGCATTCCTTAAAAGAGGTGCTCTCCGCGGAATCAGCAGCGCCCGCATCCGTTGTTGTGGCGATTGGTCCTGAAGGCGGGTTTGATCCTCTGGAAATTCGCCATTTTACTGAGCAGGGATATCAGCCGGTTTCTTTGGGTGCCAGGATACTGAGAACGGAAACGGCAAGTATTGCTATTCTGGCTGTAATGCAGTATAGATGGGGCGACATGTGACCGAAGAACGCCGAGGAGTCGCACGTGAAATGTCCTAAATGCGGATTTAATACCTTTGAATATTATGACAGTTGCACCAAGTGCTCCAGTGATCTGAAAGCATACAAGCAGAATTATACGATTACCTCTCTGGTTATACCAGGCGAAGGAAAGCAGGAACTGGCGGCCAGGCTTTACTCTGCTGAACAGCGTGCTGAACGGGTAATTGAAACAGCGGAAACGCATGACAACATATTTTCTTTTGACCTGCCTGAAGAGGTGACTCCGCAAGTTGGTGCACCATATCGAAATCCATTACGTTTTGATGAACCAGCTTCAGAGGGTTCTCTGCCCATTGATCAAAACAAGAGTGGTACTGATGTTTTTGCCGACCTGCTGGAATCGACTGCACAGATGGAAAAGACCGTTGTCTCTAAAACGGTAACGGATGATTTCTCCACAGGACCGGGGGAGTTTGATTTTGAAAACTTTTCCTGGGAAGACACCCCCTCACCTCCTCCGGCTCCAGACAGCAAAAAAAATGACAATGACTTTGATTCATTTTTCAGCGAGACAGGAAAAGTTCCTGACAAATAACGTTCTCACCCATACATTCACAGGATAGAGCGGGGTTTCCCGCTCTTTTTTTCGTGCAAGCCGGAGCTGCCATGTCCCAGCGCATAACAATCCTACCCGAAACCCTTACCAATAAAATAGCTGCCGGTGAAGTTGTTGAGCGTCCTGCCTCAGTCATCAAGGAGCTGATTGAAAATTCACTTGACGCCGGAGCGACTGATATCAGTGTTGAAATCGCCGGCGGCGGCAGGCGTCGTATCCGTATTACGGATAACGGGCACGGCATGTCGCGTGAAGACGCCCTGCTTTCTCTGGAGCGTCATGCCACGAGTAAAATCAGAGTAGACAGCGATCTTGATACTATCCAGACACTTGGCTTCAGAGGTGAAGCACTCCCTTCGATTGCCTCGGTTTCCCGCTTTTCGCTGGCAACCCGTGAGACCGGCGCTCCGGAGGGAACCGAGATAACTGTGGAGGGGGGGCGCGTACGTGATGTCCGGGCCTGCGGCATGGCTGCCGGCACTGTAATTACGGTGGAGCAGATTTTCTTCAATCTCCCCGCCCGCCTCAAGTTTATGAAAAGTGCTGAAACGGAAACCGGTCACGTAGCTGACGTGATTGCCCGGATGTCAGTTTCCCGGCCTGATGTCGCATTCCTCTGCACAAGTGATGAGCGGGAACTGCTGCGACTGCAGCGGAGCGACCTGCAGCGGCGGCTGGCTCAGGTTGTCGGCCGGGAAAGCTCACCGCATCTGTACCGGCTGCACGGGAAGGATGACTATGCGGCAATTACGGGGTTTATCTCCGGCCCGGCGCTGGTACGCTCCGGAACGCAGGCGATCTATACGTACATCAATGGGCGTTTTATCCGTGACAAGGTGGTCCAGCACGCCGTAATGCAGGCATATCGGGGCGTTATTGACCGGGGGCGTTACCCGGTGGTGGCACTGTTCATCGAACTTCCGCCTGGGGAGGTGGACGTGAACGTTCATCCAACCAAGCATGAGGTCCGCTTCAGACGCCAGTCTGTCGTGCATGATGCCATACAGTCAGCCCTTGAAGAGGTGCTGCGCAGTTCGCCATGGCTGCCCGAAGCACACAGCGCACCCACCATACCAAGCGGAGCGACCGGGCAAGTATATCGGGAAAGAATTGCCGCAGCAGCCCAGGCTTCACTGTCACTTCCGCCCCGTCCCCAGTATCGGCCACAGCCGGCAGATCAACCTGTCCCGGCTTCTACATCACCTACAGTACGCGAACCGGCGTGCCCCTTTGTTCCGGAGGAGCCGCAGCCGGAATCATCCGGGTATTTTTCTGCGCTCTCCATAATCGGCCAGTTTCATAGCGAATATATTCTGTGCCAGTCGGGCAGCGACCTGGTGATCATCGACCAGCATGCCGCCAGCGAACGTGTTGCCTACCAGCTTTTGAAACAGCAGTGCCGGAGTGGGTCGGTCGAGTCACAGCGGCTCCTGTTTCCCGAAACAGTCGAATTGTCGTTCAGTGAGGTGGCGACCGCCGCCAGATTCAATGAGGCTCTGGCAGGTATCGGCTTTGAACTGGAGCCGTTTGGCGGGGCAACGGTCATGCTCTCAGCGGTGCCGCGTCTGGTCGCTGAAAAGGAACCGGCACTGCTGATCCGCGATATTCTGGCTGAACTGGACCAGATCGGTACCAGTTCTGCGTTCAATGACGTGCTGGAGAGCCTCCTGTCCCGCATAGCCTGCCACTCAGTCATTCGTGGTGCGCATCCGCTGGAAAGCCGGCAGATCAGCCAGTTGCTGCAGAGTATGGACCAAACGGATTTTGCCGCCAGCTGCCCCCATGGCAGGCCGGTATCACACGTTATAACGCTCGCTGAACTGCAGAAAATATTTAAACGGACATGAACCGCACAACAGCTGACAGTGTGTTGATTGTCTGCGGCCCGACCGCTTCCGGTAAAAGTGAGCTGGCCGTTCGTCTGGCGTGCGCACTGGATGCTGAAATTATCAGTGCGGACTCGATGCAGATCTATCGGGGGCTTGACATCGGTACGGCAAAACCTTCTCCGGAGCATCAGATGACGGTCCGCCACCACCTGATTGATGTGATCGCTCCCGATCAGCCCTTTTCAGCCGCCGATTTTGCGGCCGCTGCCGACAGGGCCATCCACGAAATTCACAGCCGGGGCAAGCGGGTTATCGTTGCCGGCGGGACCGGTCTGTATATCCGGGCATTGTTGAAAGGGTTGGTTGACTCGCCCAGCGGTGGGGGTGACCTCAGGCAGGCGTTACAGGATGAGGCGGGATGTATCGGCAACGAGGCGATGCTGGAAAAGCTGCGCCTGGTTGACCCCGAGCTGGCGGCTACTCTGCATCCGAATAATCTGGTGCGCATCATACGGGCACTTGAAGTCTATCACATGACGCAGATTCCTCTCTCCCGCTATCAGAAGGAGCACGCTTTTGCGGCCCGGCGCTATGATACGCTACAGATCGGCATATCGGTTGATCGGCCGCTGCTGTACCGGAGGATTGACGAGCGGGTCGAGAGGATGCTGGACGGTGGGCTGCTGCAGGAGGTACGTGGCTTATTGGCTTCCGGGTTCGGCCGTGATCTTAAAGCGATGCGCTCCATTGGGTATAAGGAAGCGGTCGGCCATCTGCACGGCGAACTGTCCCGTGAAGAGACCAGCCGTTTGATCAAGCGGGACACCCGCCGCTACGCGAAGCGTCAGATGACCTGGTTCAAGGCAGATCCGGACATATTGTGGTTTGACTATCCGGAGAAGTTTGCTATCATACTACAGCATGCACTTGATTTTTATGAGCAATCGGAGGCGTAACGGCCATGTCTAAAACACCTTTTAACATACAGGATCAGTACCTTAATCAGGCCCGTAAGGAGCGTGTGCGGGTTTCGGTTGTTATGATGTCGGGTAATACATTGGAAGGGCATATTAAATCGTTTGATAATTTCTCGGTGCTGCTTGATTCCGGCAGCGACATGCTGATCTACAAACACTCCATTGCCACCATCACTGCTGTGGATGGCACCTTTCGGCTCCACCAGTAAATCCAGCAGATCTCACGTGGCCTACGGCGGCCGGGTGGGCATCTCGAAGACGACCCATGGCAAAACGGACTAAAATTCTCCTGGCTGCAGCTTCCCTGCTGTTTGTTCTCGCGGCATCCCTGCTCTATTACACCTCTGCCGTTTTTCTGCAGCTGTTCATCGCGTTCGCCCTTGCCTACATATTGAACCCGACAGTCGAACTCCTTGAACGTAACGGGGTGAAGAGGATGTTCGGTATTATGGTTGTGTTCTGCCTTGCTGTCCTTCTCTGCAGCGGTATTGCGGTGTTTTTTGTCGTCTCCATCACCGGTGAATTTTCCGACATGCAGGTCAATTTGCCGGCCTATGCCCGGCATCTTTACGACATAACGCCCGCATCAATAAAAGGGTACCTGGGCGTTGAAACAGCTGATAAGCTCGCCGCGCGGCTGAACGAACTGATCCAGCAGGCCCGCAGCTCCGCACCTGATCTGCTGAAGCCGCTTCTGGCCCTTCTGCAGCAAGCCCTTACCTCAACAATAAGCGTGCTCCTTGCCATCCTGGGGTACCTGATAATTCCGGTCTATCTGTTCTACCTCCTCTTCGACCTGCCGCGCCTCAAAATGTTTATCGAGTCGTACATACCGGAGCGCTTCCGTCCGGCGTACATCAGTAAACTGGCGGAGGTTGATGCGGTCCTGTCGGGGTTTGTGCGTGGGCAGCTCCTGGTCTGCGCTCTGCTGGCCATCCTCTACAGTGCCGGACTGTATGTCATCGGCATTGATCTGGCCATTGCCATCGGTACGCTGGCCGGCATCACCTTTATCATCCCGTATGTCGGTACAATTATCGGCATCTGCCTTTCGGTGGCCATGGCCGCCCTGAAATTCAACGACATCCTTCACCCCCTCCTTTGTCTGGGATGGTTCGGCTTTGTCCAGTTGCTGGAAGGAACCATCATCACACCTAAAATCGTCGGCACTACTGTCGGGCTGCATCCGCTGGTGGCGATTGTGTCACTGCTGATCGGCGGCCAGCTTTTCGGCATTTTCGGCATGCTGCTGGCGGTGCCGGTCACCGCCGTGCTGCAGGTTTTCCTCCGCTCCCTGGGTGAGTATTACCGGAACTCCGAATTTTACCGGGAGGGGTGATGGCCGGTCTGCAGATCGATTCAGTCTCCCCCGGTTCGATTGCCGACGGTCTGGAGGTGTCGGCCGGTGACCGCCTCCTGTCAGTCAACGGCCGTCCTCTGCGCGACCTGATCGATTACAGCTATTACACCGCATCGGAAGAAGAACTGCTTCTGGAGGTCGAAAAGCCGGATGGCGAACTGTGGGAACTGGAGGTTGAGCGTGAGGCCGGGGAATCTCTCGGACTGACCTTTCCCGCCCCTCTCCCCGCCCGCTGTGCCAACAACTGCGTTTTCTGCTTTGTTCATCAGCTCCCCAAAGGGCTCCGCAAACCCCTGTACGTCAAAGATGAGGATTATCGCCTCTCGTTCTTAAACGGGAATTACGTTACGCTGGCCAATCTTAAAGCCTCCGCGCTGAAACGCATTATTGAGCAGCGTCTCTCTCCCCTGTATATCTCTGTCCATGCGACCAATCCGGTGTTGCGTGAGCATCTGCTCGGCACGCACGGGATTCCCCCCATTCTGGGCCAGTTAGAGCAACTTGCCGCAGCCCGGATCACCATGCATACGCAGGTCGTTCTGTGCCCCGGCCTGAACGACGGGGAGGAACTGCAGCGCACCGTATCCGAGCTGGCCGCGCTGTACCCGGCAGTGCAGTCACTGGCGGTCGTCCCGCTCGGCCTTACCGCCCACCGCCAGAAGTTGCCGCTGCTCACCGCTGTTGATGCCGACTATGCCCGGGAATTCATTTCTGTCTGGCAGCCAAAGGCTGCGGTTCTGCGGAAAAAACTGTGCGCGCCGTTTCTCTTTCTGGCTGATGAACTGTTCCTCAAGGCCGGTGTGCCGTTTCCCGCACTAAAAGAGTACGGTGATTTCCCGCAGATCGAAAACGGCGTCGGCATGGTGCCGCTCTTCCTGAAGGAAGCGACACAGCTGCTGAGAACCGTCCGTCCCATGGGGCCCTTTCGGGCAACGGCAATCACCGGCGTCTCCTCCTTTGGCTTTGTCAGGGATTTTCTTGCGCAGCTGTCGCAGATGAGTGGGATTGAGGTTACGCCGCGAGCGGTTGAAAACAGGTTGTTCGGGCCGAGTATTACGGTAAGCGGTCTGATTGCCGGGAGGGATATTGCCGCATCACTGGCCGGTTATGATGCCGGTTCATGTCTTCTGATCCCTGATGTCATGCTGAAAGAGGGGGAGATGGTTTTCCTGGATGATGTCTCGCTGGCAGAGCTGGAAGAGTGGGTCGGGTGTCCGGTTGTGGTTTTTGATTCAACTCCGAAAGGATGCTACCATGCGCTGCGCTCCTTCGGGAAAACAGTGCTGCGCTGATACGATTTTTCTCCTGTCAGGATACAGAAACGGGGCTCCGTGCGGTGCCCCGTTTCTGTTTGAGTGTGTTAGCGTTTGACGGTCATACGCCGCTGCATCCGCCCCCCCATGGAGGCCATCTGATGCTTTTGCAGGGCCCCCAGGCTTTCAAGGTGGAACTGAAACCACAAGTCGCCATACGCCCGCATGTTCATTTTCTTGCCCTTCTCCAGGCATTCCAGGTTGTCTTTCAATTTTTCATCGCCCGGCAGTTTTTTCAACCCCTTGGCAAGAATTTCCTTCGCTCTGACCGACTCGCCGCTCTCGTTCATACAGTAGGCATACAGGCTCCACAGGAGTGATTCCTTGCCGTTCCACTGCACAGCCCGGTCAAACGTGCTGATCATCTTGTCCTTTTTCTGGCGCTTCATGTAGGAAACGGCCAGCATGGCGGTGGCGGCCCAGTTTTTGAAGAACGATTTTTCCAGATGCGGGAAGGCGTTCGAGAAGTCACGCTTCATGTAGTAGATCATACCGATCTGAGAATTCAGCTGCCCATCCACATACAGCTGCCATTTGCTGTACTGCAGAGCATCCTTCAGTTCGCGGACCGCTTTTTCAAAGCGAGGGGGTTGGGCCTGCAGATCTTTACCGGCCGTTTCGATGGAAACCATGACCTTCTTCATGATGATGCGCGTAAACAGGATAAAAATAAGCGCAAAGACAATAAAAGCGACAATCAGTGAACCCCACCAGGCCAGCTTGAGGACAAAAACGAGTATCAGCAGCA
>CAIOXL010000186.1 GCA_903862245.1 uncultured Geobacteraceae bacterium
ATGGCACCACCGGCAAAGCTTACAGCCAGGCCCTGGCGGCAACCGGTGGTAAGGCACCGTACAGGTGGTACATGTACGCCGGCACTTTACCGGCCGGACTGACGCTCAATTATTACACTGGCATCATCAGCGGCACTCCGACGGCGGCGGTGAGCAGCAACTTCACGGTAATGGTAGTCGATGCCAATAACAACGCCGCAATCAAAGCGCTGAGCATCACGGTTTACACGCCACCAAGTGTGACCACAACAACTCTGCTGAATGGCACCACCGGCAAAGCTTACAGCCAGACCCTGGCAGCAACCGGTGGTAAGGCACCCTACAGCTGGTACATGTACGCTGGCACTTTGCCGGCCGGACTGACGCTCAATTATTACACTGGTGTCATCAGCGGCACACCGACGGCAGCGGGGAGCAGCAACTTCACGGTGATGGTAGTCGATGCCAATAACAACGCCGCAATCAAAGCGCTGAGCAGCACGATCAAAAACTACACCGTCAGCTTTAATAGCAACGGCGGCAGCACTGTACCGAGCCAGAGCGTACCGTTCAACGGCGTGGCGACACAACCAAGCCCCATCCCGACCAAAACCGGCAGCACTTTTGCCGGCTGGTATAGTGACTCTGGGCTTGCCGCCGCTTTCAAATTTACGACCCCAATCACCGCAAACACGACGCTGTACGCCAAATGGATTTAAATACACGCAATGGTTGGAAATCCCCCCCGGCCCCCCTTTCGTAAAGAGGGGTGACGGGCTTCACTCAATGCATGTTTGTAAGTGCGGCATGAAATAATCTTCCATAGTTCAGAGATTAACGGTAAGAGCCCTCCCCCCTCCGGAGGGCTTTTTCATTGTTTTACCGGCAGCAGAAATGCTATTTATGCAGCGAACGCTGAAATAGTTATCTTAGAACGGAGCACTTCCCTACATGATATTTTTTCCAGACGGAACAGAGGTAAAAGCCGTCATCTTCGATTTTGACGGGGTGATTGTTGATACGGAACCGCTGCATTATGCGGCGTTTCAGCGGACGCTGGAACCGCTTGGCCTCCACTTCTCCTGGCAGGAGTATGTGGAGATCTATATCGGGTTCGATGACAGGGATGCCTTCCGGCACGCCTATTCCTCGCAAGGAATGCTGCTCGAACCGGACCTGCTGCACCGACTGATTGAGCAAAAGGCCGGGTATTTCCTGGAGATCATCGGCGCCGGAGTTTCGGCATATCCGGGCGTTTTGGAACTGATTGTTCACCTGCACGCCAGCAATTTTCCCCTGGCGATATGCAGCGGCGCGCTCCGCTCCGACATAGACCCTATTCTGGCTATGCTTGGCATTTCAGACTATTTTGACGTTATCGTGACGGCGGAAGATGTTGCGGCAAGCAAACCTGACCCGGAATGCTACCAGCTCGCGTTCCAGCGGCTCCAATCTCTGTATCTGAATAGTTTTTCCAAAGAGACAACCATCGCCATTGAAGATACACCAGCCGGGATATGCGCCGCCAAGGGAGCTGGATTGAGGGTTTGCGCCGTCACCAACAGCTATCCAGCCGACCGGCTCGGTCAGGCCACTTTTGTTACAGAGTCGCTTTCATCGCTTGTGCCGCCAAAATGACACTCACACTGCACCACCGGTTTTTCGTTCCACCGATTCCGCAACCTTGACCGAAGGCGCTATTCCTGCTAAAAAGATACGCTTCATTTTCGGCTCCATTTTTCATACTCCCCATTCGGAGGTACATGCGTGACATTTCAAGATCTAATCCTTTCCCTGCAGGGCTACTGGGCCAAACAGGGGTGCATCATCCAACAGCCCTATGATACGGAAAAAGGGGCCGGAACATTTAACCCGGCAACATTTCTCCGCGTACTTGGCCCTGAGCCGTGGAACGTGGCCTATGTGGAGCCGTCCCGCCGTCCTACCGATGGCCGATATGGCGAGAATCCCAACCGGCTGCAGCATTACTACCAGTTCCAGGTCATCATGAAGCCGTCACCGCTCAATATCCTTGATCTGTACCTGGATTCTCTCCGCTCCTTCGGTCTTGACCCGGCCAAACATGATATCCGCTTCGTTGAGGATGACTGGGAATCGCCGACTCTGGGCGCCTGGGGTCTGGGCTGGGAGGTCTGGCTAGACGGGATGGAGATCACCCAGTTCACCTATTTTCAGCAGGCGGGGGGGATCGACCTGAAACCGATTCCGTCGGAAATCACTTACGGCTGCGAACGGATCGCCATGTACCTGCAAGGGGTTGATAATGTCTATGACCTTGAATGGGTCAAGGGGATAAAATACGGCGATATCCACCACGAAAGCGAGGTGGAGTTTTCGCGCCACAATTTTGAAGAGGCCGATGTGGATATGCTGCTGCAGCTCTTCACCATGTACGAAAAGGAGTGCCTCCGGCTGGTTGAGAAGGAGCTGGTGCTCCCCGCCTATGATTACGTTATGAAATGTTCCCACACCTTCAATCTGCTTGATGCCCGTGGAGCGATTTCGGTCACCGAGCGTGCGTCCTATATCGGTCGCGTTCGCGGTGTGGCGCGTGCCTGTGCCGAGGGGTATCTGCGCATGCGTGAACGGCTGGGCTTTCCACTGCTGAAAGGGGGTGCCGCCTGATGAGCGCCAAAGAACTGTTTCTTGAAATAGGGTGCGAAGAGATTCCGGCAGGGTTTATACCGCGTGCCACCGCCGAGATGGAAGCGATCATTACCAAGGAGCTTGCCGTTGCCCGCCTTCCGTTCAGCGGCATACAGACGCTTGCAACTCCGCGCCGTTTGGTGCTTGTGGTGAAGGGGCTTCCGGCGGTACAGCCGGATGCGGAGATCACCGCGACCGGCCCCTCAGTGAAAGCGGCGTACGACGCTGACGGCAAGCCGACAAGGGCCGCCGAAGGCTTTGCCCGTGGGCAGGGGGTCGATGTTGCCGATCTTCAGACTATTACCACTGACAAGGGTGAGTACCTGTTTGTCAGCAAGCATGAGGCCGGCCGGCCGACCCATGAAATCCTTACGGAACTGCTGCCGGCGTTGATCGCCAACATTCCCTTCAAAAAATCAATGCGCTGGGGGGAGCAGGATGTACGCTTCGCCCGCCCGGTCCACTGGATTGTGGCGCTGTTTGACGGCACGGTAATTCCCTTTTCCTTCGGGCAGATCAGCAGCGGCAAAGTTTCCCGTGGTCACCGCTTCATGGCCAACACCACCTTCCCGGTGAGCAGTTTTGCCGGATATCTGGACGAATGCGAGCGGCACTTCGTTATCCCCGATCCGGAAAAACGGAAGGAGATCATCCGGCGGGAAACACACCGTGTTGCCGTTGCCGCCGGCGGACATCTGCTGCCTGACGAGGAGCTGCTGGAGCAGGTTGCCTATCTGGTGGAGTATCCAAGCGCCGTTCATGGCACCTTCTCTCCGGAGTTCCTGAAGGTTCCCAAGGAGGTGCTGATTACCTCCATGCGCAGTCACCAGCGCTATTTTTCCATTGTTGATGCCAACGGCGGCCTGCTGCCCGGTTTTATTACCATCAACAACACCCTCACCGAAGATCCGTCTGTCGTGGTCAAGGGGAATGAGCGTGTTCTGCGTGCCCGTCTATCCGACGCCCGTTTTTTCTTTGAGGAGGACCAGAAAGTCCGCCTCGATGACCGGGTTGAAGCACTGAAAAAAGTCGTCTACCAGCAAAAACTCGGCACATCCTTTGAGAAGATGGAACGCTTCCGGGCGCTGGCCGAGGGGTTGGCGGAGCGGCTCAATCCAGACGTCAAAGCCCAGACATCCCGTGCAGCCTGGCTCTGCAAGGCGGATCTTGTTTCCGGCATGGTGGGTGAATTCCCGGAAGTTCAGGGGATAATGGGGCGCGAGTACGCCCTGCTTGAAGGGGAACGTGCCGACGTTGCCGGCGCCATTGCCGAGCATTACCTACCGACCCAGGCGGGGGGTGATCTGCCCGCATCCGATATCGGTGCCTTTGTTTCCATCGCCGACAAAATGGACACCATCTGCGGCTGTTTCGGAGTCGGGCTGATTCCGACCGGCGCTGCCGACCCCTACGCACTGCGCCGTGCCACCATCGGCATCATTGCCATTATTCTTGACCGAGGCTACCGCATGTCGCTGGAGTCACTGGTTAACGAAGCGCTGACACTTCTCGCCGACAAGTTGACCCGCCCGACAGAGCAGGTGACGGCGGATGTGCTGGAGTTTTTCCGTGCCCGATTTATTAACCTGATGGGCGGTTTGCACGCCGCCGATGCGGTCGATGCCGCCGTCGCTGCCGGATTCGGCGATCTGGTCGATGTCAGGGCCCGGATTGCCGCGCTGGCCGAGTTTAAAAACCACCCGGACTTTGAACCGCTGTCCGTTGCCTTCAAGCGTGTCGGCAACATCATCAAAGAAGGAATTGACGCACCGGTTGATCCAGCACTCTTTCAGGATGAGGCAGAGGCACATCTGTACGAGGCGGTCCAGACAGCGAAAATTGCCGCTGAAAGGCTGATTGCATCCGGCGCATGGCTGGATGCTCTGACCGAAATAGCAACGTTGCGCGGCCCGGTGGACCGTTTCTTTGACGGTGTCATGGTCATGGCCGAGGACCCGCTGGTGCGGACCAACCGCCTGGCTCTCCTCACCACGATTGCCAGGCTGTTCGGCAGAATTGCTGATTTTTCGCGGATTGCCTGACCGGAACTGATGTGGCATCTACACATTCTACAACCCGTACCGTAACGAGATCGGTTTATACATGATTGCAATTATTGACTATGGCATGGGCAACCTCCGTTCCGTGCAAAAGGGCTTTGAGAAGATCGGCTGCGAAGCGGTCGTCACGGCCGACCCGCAGGTTGTGCTTCAGGCGGAACGAGTGGTACTGCCCGGTGTCGGTGCGTTTCGTGACTGTATGCACAATCTGGAACAGGGTGGCTTTGTTGAGCCGATCCTGAAGATCATTGCTGAAGGCAGGCCGTTCCTCGGTATCTGTGTCGGTATGCAGCTCCTGTTCACCGACAGCGTTGAATTTGGACTGTATAACGGCCTGAATGTCATCCCCGGCCATGTGCTCCGTTTTCCGGACCAGATGACGGTGGCGGGAGAAAAGCTGAAAGTGCCGCAGATGGGGTGGAACCAGCTCCATTTCAAACGTCGCCCGCCCGCCTTTGAGGGGGTTGCAGACAACAGCAACGTCTATTTTGTCCACTCCTATTACGTCCAGCCCGATGACGAGGGTGTCATCGCAACGACAACCGACTACGGCATTGAATTCTGCTCGTCTATCTGGAAGGACAATGTCGTTGCTACCCAGTTCCACCCGGAAAAATCCCAGGCAATCGGCCTGCAGATCCTGAAAAATTTTGCGGAGCTAACATGATCGTAATCCCCGCCATAGACTTGAAAGAAGGAATGTGCGTCCGCCTGGAGCAGGGGCTGATGGAGAAAGATACGGTATTTAACGACAACCCCGGCGCACAGGCACGTGACTGGCAGGATCTTGGCGCCGAGCTGCTGCATATTGTTGACCTTGACGGCGCTTTTGCCGGTCAGCCAAAGAACCGGGGGGCCATCGAGGCGATACTGAAGGCGATCACCATCCCGGCCCAACTGGGAGGGGGCATCCGCGACATCGCCACCATCGAGGCGTACCTGTCACTGGGGCTTTCCCGCGTCATCATCGGCACGGCAGCCCAGCGAACCCCGGAACTGGTACGTGAAGCCTGTGCCAAATTTCCGGGGCAGATTGTGGTCGGCATTGATGCCAAGAACGGCATGGTGGCGGTGCAGGGGTGGGCAGAGTTGACGAACAGTACTGCGGTTGATCTGGCACGGAAATTTGAGGATTTCGGCGTTGCGGCACTGATCTATACTGACATTGCCCGGGATGGCATGCTGCAGGGACCGAATCTTGAGGCGACCAAGGCGCTGGCCGAGGCTGTTTCAATTCCGGTCATCGCTTCCGGTGGCGTCTCAAGCCTGAAAGACATTGAAAATCTCATGGCCATTGAATCATCCGGAATAACCGGCGTCATCACCGGCAAGGCAGTGTATACCGGGGCAATCCGGCTGAATGAAGCGATTGCACTCACCAGAGGGCGGGCCTGAAATGCTGACCAAACGAATCATTCCCTGCCTGGATGTAAAGGGGGGACGTGTCGTCAAGGGGGTCCAGTTTCTGGAACTGCGCGACGCCGGCGATCCGGTCGAGATTGCTGAGATGTATGATCAGCAGGGCGCTGACGAGCTTACCTTTCTGGATATTACCGCTTCAAGTGATGACCGTGACATTATTATCGACGTGGTCCGGAGAACGGCTGAACGGGTGTTCATGCCTCTGACCGTGGGCGGCGGCATCCGCACGGTTGAGGATATCCGCCGTCTGCTTAATGCGGGTGCCGATAAAACGTCCATTAATACCGCTGCAGTTGATCGCCCCGAATTTGTGCGTGAAGCTGCCGAACGGTTCGGATCACAATGTACGGTGGTGGCCATCGACGCCCGGCGGGTTCCGGGTGAACAACGATGGGAGGTATATACTCACGGCGGTCGCAAACCGACTGGCCTTGACGTTGTTGAGTGGGCGGCACGCATGGAGTCATACGGTTCCGGTGAAATTCTCCTGACCAGCATGGATTGTGACGGCACCAAGGACGGCTATGATCTGGAGCTCACCCGCGCTGTGGTTGATGCGGTTTCGATTCCGGTGATTGCATCCGGCGGCGTTGGTAATCTTGAGCACCTGTATGACGGTTTTACGGCCGCCGGTGCCAGTGCGTGTCTGGCCGCATCAATTTTTCACTATCGTGAATACACCATTGGGCAGGCAAAATCATATCTCCGTAAAAAAGGGGTAGAGGTCCGGTTATGAGACATGAGGGCGATATTATCGAGGCTGTGTACCAGGTTATTCTTGACCGCAAAGCCAATCAGACCGACAGTTCCTATACCGCTTCCCTTATGCGCAGCGGTATGGACAAAATTCTGAAGAAAATCGGTGAAGAAGCGACAGAAGTGGTGATTGCCGCGAAGGGTGGAGTGCAGGAGGAGATTGTCGGTGAAACCACCGACCTTATTTTCCATCTGCTTGTCCTGCTCGGCCATCAGAACATTCCTCCCGCCACGATCTATGCAGAACTCAACCGACGTTTCGGAACTTCCGGCCTGGCAGAAAAAGCCTCCCGCCCTTTGAATCCTGCCCCCTGATCCGTTCTACTCATTTGCCTGTTGACAAAGTTGCCCAGTGTGGTATTCTTCGCAACTCTGAATTTCTCTATCAATGGTAACATACTAATCATACAGAATAACTAATGGACGGGGGTGATTTTACATGCCGGGAGTAAAAATTAAGGATAGTGAGCCGTTTGAAATGGCACTGAAGAAATTTAAAAAACAGTGCGAAAAGGCCGGAATCCTCTCAGAAGTCCGTAAGCGTGAACACTTCGAAAAACCAAGCATCAAGCGTAAAAAGAAGGCGATCGCCGCTCGCAAGCGCGCTCTGAAAAAACAGCGTAAAATGATTGATTAATCCCCCGTTCACCGGGTCAGGAACTTCAGTATGACACTGAAAGAACAGTTGAACAATGCGATGAAAGCAGCCATGAAGGCGCGGGACAACCTGCGCCTTTCGGCTGTTCGCATGGTACTTGCTGCAGTTAAAAATCGTGAGATTGATTCCCGTACAGAGCTTGATGACCTGGCGGTTACTGAAGTAATAACAAGTCTGACCAAACAGCGCCGCGAATCCATCCGGATGTACCGTGAGGGAAATCGGCTTGAGCTTGCTGAAAAAGAGGAACTTGAGCTTGCGGTCCTCCTTGAGTTTCTCCCGGTTCAGTTGAGTCCAGAGGAAATTGATCACCTTGTCAGACAGGTTATTCTTGAGACAGGGGCACAGGGTGCCAGGGATATGGGGCGGGTCATGAAAGCAGCGGCCCCCCTGACGACAGGTAAAGCCGATGGTAAGGTTGTAAGCGATACGGTTCGGAGGTTACTCGCCTGATGCGTCACCTTTGTCTGGCACCGGAACTACAAAGTCAAGGGGCTTTCATTCAGATGGCCCCTTCTTTGTAAATAGCCGCTATTATTACCATGAATCTTATCGACTTCATTATTCTTGCAATTCTCTGCTTCTTCGCAGTCAAGGGACTGGTTCGAGGACTGGTAAATGAAGCTTCCTCCCTGGCAGGACTTTTGTGTGGCGGCTGGCTTGCCTATCGATTTCACCCGCTTCTCGCAGCACCAATAAAAAGTGCGCTTCATATTCCGGCGCATCTGTCTTCGTTCCTTGCGTTTATCATCATACTGCTGATAGCCGGTATCTGTGCCCATATCATCGGTAACGTTATTACCGCAGCCCTGCGCCTTGTTATGCTGGGCAGCCTGAATCGGCTTGGCGGTTTACTTATCGGCGTTGCCGAGGGATGTCTGCTGCTCTGCATGATTTTCAGCATTGCCACCTCCGGCTTCATGCCGGAGCAGGTTCGGAACAAAATCCGCACAACAGAGTCGGCAAATTTGCTGGCTCAAACCGGAGATCGTTTTCTTTCGGAATGGCGAGGCGCCAATGGTCAAAAGAAATGATTCCTGAAGAAAAAGTGCGGGAGGTTGCAGAACGACTTTCAATTGTAGAAGTTGTTTCCGAGTATCTGCCACTGCGACGTGCCGGCAGTAACTTTCTGGGACTCTGCCCGTTTCATGCCGAAAAGACCCCGTCGTTCAATGTAAATCCGGCACGCGAAATTTTTCACTGTTTCGGCTGCGGTGCCGGTGGCAACGCATTTTCGTTTGTCATGAAGATCGAGGGGCTCAGCTTTCCTGAAGCGGTCAAGCTGCTCGCCAGAAAATCCGGGGTAGAAATCGAGGAACGACAACTCACCCCTGCTGAAAGAAAGTCTCAGGACGAGCATGTCCAGTTTCTGAGAATAAATGACCTGACCACAGCCTATTACCGGTCCGTTCTTTTACATAGTGCTGAAGGTGAGCCGGCACGGGCCTATCTTGGCAACCGTTCCGTAGAACCGGAGATTTCAGAGGCCTACCGACTCGGCTTTGCACCTGACCGACGTGATGGGCTGGTAAAGCATCTGAGAAACAACGGTGCCGATCTCGAGTGCGCAGTTAAACTTGGCATAGTCCGTAAATCAGATTCCGGTTGGTATGATCTTTTCCGTAACCGGCTGATTTTCCCGATCCGGGACGCACGGGGGCAGGTCATTGCGTTTGCCGGGAGGGTCCTGGATGCGTCACTGCCGAAATATATAAACTCACCCGAATCACCGCTCTATCACAAGAGTTCCGTACTTTTCGGTCTGGACATGGCCCTGCCTTCGGTTAGAACGGGGAATGCCATCATTATTGTGGAAGGTTACTTTGACCACCTTGCCCTGTACCGGGCCGGTGTTCAGAATGTTGTTGCAACCTGCGGGACCGCTCTGACGGCTACCCACACAGGTCTCATCAAACGGCATGCAGAGCGTGTTTATACACTCTTTGACAGTGATAATGCGGGGAAAAAGGCAACCATTCGCTCGATGGAGCTTTTTCTTGAACAACGCATCCCGGCGTACGTAGTCGCATTACCGTCGGGTGACGATCCGGACAGTTTTTTGACGCAACATTCTGCGGAAGACTTTGCAGCACTACGCGACAAGGCCCGTCCGGCTTTTGAGTATTTTGTCCACTCCCTTCTGGCAGAAACGCCGCCCGACAGTGTGGATAGTAAAGTTCGCATAATTGATGACATAGTTCCGCGTTTCCGCAAAATAGCTGATTTAGTTGAACGCGATTTATATGAAAAAGAGATTTGCAGACTTCTCGGTATAACGGTTCACGCATTTCGCAAGCGGATGGGCGGTGGAATGCTTTCGGACCGGGATGCGGCGTCAACTTCGGGTAAAACGTCACATACGTTTGATAACGTCCAGGACACTCTTCTTGCATTATTGATGTATTATCCTGAAGCACGCAGCAAAATCGAACAGACCGGACCTGAAACCGTATTTTCAGGTGACCATCTGGAGATAGCCCGACTGCTGCTGAGTTCAGGCGATGACACTGTACTGAGCCGTCTGGCGGAAATCATAGAGAAACCGGAGCAGAAAACACTCTTTTCCCGGATAATGGTTTCAGATGGCTATCTGGCAGATATCGAATGGCTCACCGTTTTCGATCAATGCAGACGAAGTCATGAAAAGAAACAGGTCTCATCAATCAAGGACATCGCATCCCGTCTTGCCGTTCTTGATGCAGGCAGCGAAGAATATGAACTGCTGCTCAAACAGGCTGACAGCCTGCGCACCCGCAAGTCCAAACTGTAACTATACCAGCTGCTCTATTGAGGTGAATTCACATGGCTAAGAAAAATATGAATGATGTTAAGCAACTGATTGATATCGGTAAGGAAAAAGGGTTTTTAACGTACGATGAGGTTAATGATATCCTTCCGCCTGATATTGCAACAGATCAGATAGACGACGTCATGGGCATGTTTGGTGACCTCGACATAGAGATTGTTGATTCAGCTCAGAAGATCAAAATCCCGAAAATGAAGAGTGATCTGGATGAAGATGAGGAGGCAGAAGGCGAATCGGAAGAAGTTGAATTCGAACCCGGTTCCATTGGACGCACAAGCGACCCTGTCCGTATGTATCTTCGTGAAATGGGGTCCGTTTCGCTTCTCACCCGGGAAGGTGAAGTAGAAATCGCCAAAAGAATCGAAGATGGCGAACGCGATGTGGCCAGCGTAATTTTAAATACCCCCATCACGGTCAAGGAGGTTCTCTCCCTGGGTGAACGGCTGCGTAAATTCCAGATCAACCCTTCCGAAGTCAGCAAAGAGGTTGAAGAAGAGGTTTTGGAGGAAGACGAAGAAGATGTACAGAAAACCCGGATTCTGGAGATTATTGATGCAATCGCAGCACAGGAAATACTGTTGACTGAGATTACAGAAACTATTGCTGCTGCTAAATCTCCTGCAAAGAAAAAAGAGATCGAGAAAAAAATTCGCGAAGAAAAAGATCATCAGGCCGATCTCCTTAAATCGCTGCGCTTGAAGGACCGCCATACCAACAAGGTCGCCGAGCGCCTTAAAGAGCTGTCCGGCAAGGTAGATAAACTGCAGGCCGAGTTATCTGATCTGGGAAAAGTCATCCCTGTCGAGAAAATGAAAGCGCTGCTTGATAAAATGCAGTCTGATGACGAGAAATGTACCACCGAGCTCAACAAACTTAAACTTGACGAAGAAGAAACGGCTAAAGTTGAAAAGCGACTGCGCAGCGCAGCACGTAAGATCCAGAAAGTCGAGCAGGAATCCGGTTTCAAGGCCCGTGATCTTGCTGCGGCACTTATGGCAATCGAAGAGGGTGAGTGCAAGGCCCGCATCGCCAAGAGCGAGCTGATAGAAGCAAACCTGAGACTTGTTGTCTCGATCGCAAAAAAATACACCAACCGTGGCCTGCAGTTTCTTGATCTGATTCAGGAAGGAAATATCGGCCTGATGAAAGCGGTCGATAAATTCGAATATCAGCGGGGCTACAAATTTTCAACCTATGCCACATGGTGGATACGTCAGGCCATTACCCGTGCGATTGCTGATCAGGCCCGTACTATCCGTATTCCGGTACACATGATTGAAACCATAAACAAGCTAATCCGCACCAGCCGTCAGTTGGTGCAGGAAAATGGCCGCGAACCGTCACCGGAAGAGATTGCCGAGCGCATGCAGCTGCCGCTTGACAAGGTACGCAAGGTTTTGAAAATTGCCAAAGAGCCGATTTCGCTTGAAACACCCATTGGAGAGGAAGAGGATTCCCACCTTGGTGATTTTATCGAGGACAAAGGGGTCATTTCTCCCATTGAAGCGGTCATAAAGAATAATCTGTCGGAAAGCACCGCCAAAGTGCTCGCCACTCTGACACCACGTGAGGAGAAAGTACTCCGGATGAGGTTCGGCATCGGTGAAAAGAGTGATCATACTCTTGAAGAGGTGGGGCAGGATTTCGAGGTGACGAGAGAGCGAATTCGACAGATTGAAGCAAAGGCGTTACGCAAGCTGCGTCATCCAAGCCGCAGTAAGAAGCTGAAGAGTTTTGTGGATTAAACCTTGAGGTGCGTGCTCCGCACGCAGTTTACTCTTTGTAACGATTTTAAACCTTTTTCATGCCCAGCCGGGAGTATCAGCAGAAGCTGATACTCCCGGCTTTTATTTTAGCTTGTAATGCTAGATCAACACCAGATTATCTCTGTGAATAATCACATCGCCGTAATGATAGCCGAGAAGCCCCTCAATTTCCGAGCTCTTGCAGCCAAGCAGTCGGGTTGATTCGCCACTGGAATAATCAGATAACCCCCGGGCAAATTCAGCGCCATCCAAACCGCACAACCGCACACAGGCGCCCCGCTCAAACCGTCCCTCCACCCGGATAATTCCGGAAGGCAGCAGACTCTTGCCTTTCTTAAGCAACGCAGTTCGGGCACCATCGTCGACAAATATTTTACCTGATGGTTTCAATGTATAGGCAATCCAGTGTTTCCGGCGATTAAGCCCCGTTTCGGATGGCAGGAACATCGTCCCGACCTCGTCCCCCTGCAAAGCGGCAGTAATAATCCCGCTCAGCTTTCCAGATACCATAATGGTAGCGACACCATTTTTACCCGCTTTTTTAGCGGCTGCCACCTTGGTTGCCATTCCTCCGGTACCAACGGCCGAACCGCTGCCGCCTGCAGCCCTCTCAACCTCACGGGTTATCCCCTTGATGAGTGGAATCAACGTGGCATCCGGGTGTGTATGCGGGTCCGCACTGTAGAACCCTTCGATGTCAGTCAGTATCAGCAAAAGGTGTGCTTCAGCAACATTGGTGACCAGTGCCGAAAGATTGTCGTTGTCCCCGAACTTTATTTCATCAACCACAACGGTATCATTTTCATTAATTATCGGGATTATGCCAAAACCGAGCAGCGCGTCCAACGTCGCCCTGGCGTTAAGAAAGCGTTGACGGCTTCCCAGATCTTCACTGGTGAGCAGCACCTGAGCTACCTTGAGCTTACTGGGGGCTAAAGAGCGTTCGTACGCCTGCATCAGACGGGTCTGACCAACGGCTGCCGCCGCCTGTTTATGCGGAATGGTACGCGGTTTATCCGTTAACCCCAGTTCGCTTCTCCCCGCAGCAATTGCGCCGGATGACACGACGATAATTTCAAGACCCCTTTGGCGCAGAGACGCAATTTCTTCACATATCCGGCCAATAACAGCCATATCAAGAGCACCGTCTGAATCAGTCAGTACTCTGCTCCCTATTTTTATAACAACCCGCTTGACCGCTTTGAGCAATTCCTTACGCATTACCACACCTCTTCAGGTTTACCCCACAAACGACGCGCGATTTCATCCAACAACAGATCAACGCCCTCACCGGTGGCAGAAGAAATCGGGAAGACCGAAAGGCCCTTATTCTTAAACCAGGCCTGTATTGCTGGGAGCTCTGTTTTCGTCTGGGGGAGATCAATCTTGGTGATTACCACTATCTGTTCCTTTGTTGACAGTTCCTCGCTGAAAAGAGCCAATTCATGATTGATAGATTCATATTCCGCCAAGGGATCCCGTTCCGGCATCCAGGAAATATCAACAAGATGCAGCAGAATCCCTGACCGCTCCAGATGCTTGAGAAAGCGGTGTCCCAGACCGGCGCCGTCATGGGCGCCTTCAATAATACCCGGTATATCTGCCATAACAAAGGATCGATACCCCTTATACGGAACGACCCCCAGTGAAGGGACCATTGTGGTAAAGGGGTAATCGGCGATTTTGGGACGAGCAGCCGATACCTTGGAGATAAGTGACGATTTGCCGGCATTCGGCAGACCAAGCAACCCGACATCGGCCATCAGCTTCAATTCAAGCCGGAGTTTACATTCTTGGTGTTCTTCGCCCGGCTGGGCAAATTTCGGTGCTTTGTTGGTGGCGGAGGCAAAACGCGCATTCCCCTGCCCTCCCCTGCCTCCACGCAGCAGAACCACACTTTGACCGTCATCGGTAAGATCTGCCAGGACGTCCCCCGTTTCAGCGTCCTTGATCACAGTTCCAACCGGAACTTTGATATGAAGGTCATCGCCACCGGCACCATGCCGGTTCTTACCCATGCCGTTATGCCCGTTTTCCGCCTTTTGGTGAGGTCTGTGGCGCAGTTCCAGCAGTGTTGAAAGACTCGAGGTCGCATCAAAGATGACGTCGCCACCTTTACCGCCATCACCGCCGCTGGGACCACCGAACTCAATAAACTTTTCATGCCGGAACGCAACACAGCCCGCTCCGCCATGACCAGATGTTGCAAATAATGTTACTTCATCAATGAATTTCATCAATCTGCTCCCCGTTCAACCAGGCTTGAACTGCCTGAAGACGTCCGTTCCATGAATCGGTCAACCGCTCTTTAAGAAACGTGGTATACAGGCTGTCAAACAGCTGCAACCCCTGATCCATCAGGAACATCCGCTCATAAAAGGCAGCTTCCCGCTCGCTCGACTGGTCGACGGTGGCATCCTTCTCCACCCGCACCTGAGGGCATTTAAAAGAGGCAAAACCAAACGTATCACCTTTAAGAGTCAACTTCCAGGGGTTATCATCTTTATCAATGCAGATTGTCGCACTGGTGATCCGCTTACCCCCCTTAAGTGCGGAGATCGCCTCCAGATAGCTGTCTTGAGAGCCCGATACAGTAACTTTCTGAATGCCTCCCTCTGCACCGCCCCCCAGAAACTGGATCCGGTCATCGATCCAGGCAGTATATTTTTCACCGACAGCATGGTGGCCAGGGCAACAGACCGGGAATTCTCCCTCGCCATTAACACCACGCTGAAGCAGCCATAACATGAACTCGCACCCCAGCCACTGGTTTTCCCGTATCAGAGCAACAACTGCATCAGACCCGGCCTGGTTCGCAGCCTCCAAAGCGTCAAGCTGCTGGCCACTCAGCAGGTTACGGGCCCGAGCAAACGGATGGATGATAACAAGACTGAAGCCTTCAAACGTTTTGCGAAACAGATCTTCAAAACGCTCGATAACTTTTGTGCCAAGGCTGTAAAGCGTCAGCACTCCGCTCGTCAGATCCCACACAACATCAACGATGGATGGAACCGGAAGGCATCTGCCGAGAAGACGCAGCTGCACCTGTTCCTTGATTTCATCACGTTTATGCTTGGGAGTTCGCCGCAGATTCACATTCTGAGCGAGAAAAGCGCCTTCCTCCCTGCCGGTGTGGGATTTTAGGACTGCGGCAGGTATTTTACGCTGATCTCTGCGAAGAGAAAATACCAGTACATTATCACGCCAAAACTCCGATGGTACATCAAAGGTGGAATCATCCGGCCTGTCCACCAGTGACCAGCCTTCAGAAGACTCCTCAGTTGAGTTTTCGATAGACGAAAAACCACGATCAGAGAGTTTTTTGGAAAACCACTGGAACTGATCTGTCCCGGGCAGTTCCCCGGTAACGGCAAACTGGGTAATACTTACAGTGTTGGCATAAACGCCCATACGATTGTTTCCTTTTGTTTATTTTTTTAACAGACGCACATATTCCTCAAGCGGAATGGAACTGGCCCACAGACCGTTCAACCTACCGATGACAGAACCACTCCAAAACGACAGTACAACAAGGATGGCAAAGAGCAGTCCTGGCACCTTAAAACGATGCAGCGCTCGCATTGAAAGTGCTTCGTTAACACGGCAATGACTGATACATCGCCAGCAGGCAAGACACTCCGGTGATGCTACGCTTTCTTTATGCATAACATCAATATAGGTGGGGCACGCCTGATTACAGACTCCGCACGAAACACATCGCGTAAGATTCCGGGTAACACGAAGCGGCGAGACTACCGCAACCAAGCCCAGCAGAGCTCCATAAGGGCAGAGATAGCGACAGAACGGATTTCGCAGCACAACGGACAGCAGCAGCAATACCAGAATAACAACCAGCGCCACAGGTGACATATGCAGGAAGAAATTCAACAAACGCACATCTGCAATCAGGTGATAGTCAGAACCAATGAATCCTGACAACTGATCGGCCGACATGGCAATGACAATGGAAAAGACGAAAAATGCCATCAACAGATATTTCACACTTCTCGCCGTGACATCGGCCCATGGTGGCAGGCGCCAATTACGGCGCAGCAGACGAAAACCAGACTTCCAGAAAAGCTCGGAAACGGTCGCAATCGGACATATCCAGGAACAGAATGAACGTCGCAGCAGGAATGATACGAGTAGTACCGTCAAAAAAATTATCACAGCTGCCGGGTGGATGGAATTTATCTCTCCCCCTTTAACCCACGAGACGGTTCCCATCAGCCCGGAAATCGGGAGAAAACCGTCTACACCGCCCGGACGGACAGGGATCGGTGCACCGGTACCACGGCTGACCGCCTGGACAAACTGGTAAAAGCAGAGTCCAAGCCAGAGCATAAACAAGAGGAACCCATATTGTATAACGACTCGCAGAGGCTGCACATACCGTGAAGACATACTGTTCTCCAAAAAAACTGAGGCGGGTTGTAACCCGCCTCAGAAAGCTACTGTATCTTCAATGCTAGGAGTCTGTCGGGCTTTATAGCATCGAGTCCGGCATATCGGTTGTTTCATAAACTGGCGTAACAGTCTGATATTATTGATATAAAGGTTGTTTTTCGCTTGCGTTTTTACTGATTTTAGTGTACGTTTTGCCTGTAAT
>CAIOXL010000187.1 GCA_903862245.1 uncultured Geobacteraceae bacterium
AGAGTCAAAATCCGAGATAAAAATCCAAATGGTAGCAGAGCAGACGCGGTTTAGTTCAACAACAGTTTATGCGGTGGTTCCGCTGACGCTACACACCGCATAAACTCTTAATTCGTTGAGCAGACAGGAATTCAGGGAAAGCACCGCTTATCCTGTCGACAGACAAAAGGTGATTCAGCTTTTTCCGGGGTTAAAGGATTCAGCCGCCCTCACCGATGCAGAGCTGCGGGAGCGTCTGTTCGATACCATGGACACCAATAAAGACGGGCTACTCAGCCGGGACGAGTGGAAAAAAGTTGCGCCGAATGTCTTGATACTACGCTTCTGACCGGCAGGGGGAGTGATGCCTCTGTATCCCTCTCCGGTCATGTTCTCTTACATTATTTCTGATTACCTGAATCTTGTGCTGGTAATCCGGGCGAGATGAGGATATAACGCCACCCATGCAACATCACACACCAAGGAGATACTCATGACAAAAGCTGAATTCGTAGCAAAAGTAGCAGAGGAACTGGATGTCCCGAAAAATGTTGCAGCTGAAACAGTTGATGCCTTTTTGAAAGTAACAACGGATTTGCTGAAAGCCGGCGACAAGATTACGTTTCCAGGATTCGGCACGTTTGATGTTGCACAGCGTGCCGCCCGCAAGGGACGCAATCCCCAGACCGGTGCCGTACTGGACATCGCCGCATCAAAAAGCGGCAAATTCTCAGCCGGCAAGAACCTCAAAAACCTGTAACATCGGGTGGTTGCAGGTCAAAAACAGAAAACGCCAGACCTTGCGGTCCGGCGTTTTTTTTATGCAGCTTTCGGTCAGTTTCAGGCTGGAGCAGCAGCACTGGCGGTGAGGCCAATTGCTTCAGCATATTTGAGGTAGGTTTCGACCGAAGCAATAACCACACGTGCTTCGATGGAAAGAAGCTCAATACCAACCAGGGATACTTTTACCCAGGCGTCAATTACGATACCTTTATCAAGGATACGGTCAACAACTTCTGCCAAGCTCGAAGAATCGGTTGATTTTTGTACTTTTGCCATGACGTTTCTCCTTTTCAGTAGTGAGTTTGCTTACTTTGCCTTACCGAACCATGCCCGGGCTGCGCCCGCACGATCTGCGGCGTTCTCTTTTTTCATGCGTCCAACCTGTTTACTAAGCCGTGCAACAAATGTTGCCCGCGCTTTGCCGTCTTTCTTGGCCATTGCCTTGTGGGCGGCGGCAAACTCAGCCTGCATGGCTGAAACCGAAGTGGCCAGATCCTTTGCTCCGCGCGCCAGTTCCTGCATCAGCGCCCCGCGATCACTCCGCAGAGCGTCGACTTCCCCGCGTAAACGCGTCATGTCGGTAGTTAAATTTCCCATGATTGTTGTCACCTCGCTTTGTTCTGATGAAGAGTTGATAAAGGCGGGGCTTTCTGCAAGAACCGCCTTTTGAATATCACTCTTTCAGAGAATCAGGCCGGAGCTGCTGCACTGGCTGTCAGGCCAATTGCTTCGGCATACTTGAGGTATGTCTCGACAGAAGCAATAACGACTCGTGCTTCGATGGACAGCAACTCAATGCCAACCAGAGATACTTTCACCCAGGCATCAATCACGATACCTTTGTCAAGGATACGGTCAACTACTTCTGCCAAACTCGAAGAATCGGTTGATTTTTGAACTTTTGCCATGACTTGGTTCCTCCCGTTTTTTGATGTGCTTCTGTTCTTCCAGCACTCATGTATCTGTATCCAGACATAGCGAAAGGCATGCCAAGAAACGGTGTAAAATAATTGCGAGCTATGTGTCTGTAATTTTTATGTAAAATATTCTGCGGCGTTGAGCGGTGTTCCGTCTGTGGCGGGAAGTAGGGAATCGTACCTATAGAACGGATTCCCGATATGGCAGTATGTCCTTACCTAGCCATCGGTATGCAGCAGTGGCGGATTTGTATCTGGAAGGGCCCCGTTTGGCCTGTTACACCTTTGTGCTTCCGGCCGTGCTGTGTTATTACTGGCGTACAGAAATACCATTAATTTTTCGGCGGCATTCAGAAACGGCGCGCCTCAAGCGGGATCAATGAAAAAAACCGGTTTATGGCTTCTTCTCCTCTTCGTTGTCGGTCTTGTTGTGTTTGCAACCTGGCAGCTGTATGCGGGCAATCTGGTCGCTGCCTTCTCAGCGCTGCCGTTTTTGCTGATAACGTATCTGTTTGTCATGCGTTTGAAACAGTGAGCTGAATAATCAGGACACATTCACCGTCTGCACCGCTGGCCATACCCCGGAAAGGGAACCTTATGAAACAAATAAAGCAATTTATATCCGCCAGGGATCAGTATGCCCGCCATTCCGGCATTGAACTTCTTGATGTGGCGCCGGGGCGGGCAAAAGCCAGTATGAAGGTTGAACCGTACCATTTTAATGCTGCCGGGACGGTGCATGGTGGTGCCATCTTTACACTGGCAGACTATGCGTTTGCTGCCGCCTCTAACTCCCATGGCACACTGGCCATGGGCATCAATGTCAGCATATCGTATGTAAGGGCCGCAACCGGTGGAACTCTTTACGCGGAGGCACAAGAGCTGTCACGGAACCACAAGCTGGCGTCCTACTCGGTTCAGGTTACCGATGATGCCGATGAGGTCGTGGCAATTTTTCAGGGGATGGTGTACCGGAAAAAAGAATCTGTCATTGCGTAACACAGTGGGGTTTACGTCAAGGAGGGTATGACAATGGTACGTCAACTGCCGGCAGAAGAACTGATTACTCATCTGGGATTGATCAAACATCCTGAAGGCGGGTGGTTTCGTGAAACCTATCGTTCGGAAGAAACTATTCAAAGGGGCGCTCTTCCAGACCGGTTTGCGGGTGACCGCCCGGTAAAAACGGCAATCTATTTTCTCCTCCAATCTGGTAACGTATCAGCCCTGCATCGTATCAAATCAGACGAGATCTGGCATTTCTACTCAGGTGAACCGCTGATCGTGCATGTCATCACACCGCACGGTGATTATTACCCATTGAATCTGGGTTCCAACATACTGGCCGGTCAATCTTTCCAATGCACTGTGCCGGCAGGCTGCTGGTTCGGAGCGGAAGTGGCAGGAACCGGCTATTCTTTTGTCGGGTGCACCGTTGCGCCAGGCTTCGACTTTGCCGATTTTGAAATGGGGAACAGGGGCGATCTTTTAAAAGAATTCCCGGATCATAAAGAACTGGTCCAGCGCCTCACCAGGAGTTCTTCCTGACGATTGTATCAGAACGGAGATGGCGGCACCGGAGTGATGTCCTGCCATTTATGGTTTCCGGCGGACGAGGTCAGGCAGGGTCGCCGCTAAACTCCGTCCGGTTTTCCGGTGGCCAGCCGTCCGGGGTTGCTCCGGTGGTCAGATAGTTGAAATCACAATTAGCCGCACCGTTGCCAAGCGTTTGGGTCCGGTCAAGATGAACGCCCATGACCTGGTACAGCGGATAATCCACAAGGCAATTGTAGCGCACGTACCTGTCCAGATTCTGCTGCCGGTAGAACTTCTGAATGGCGCATTCAGTCATTTTGATACCGAAGGCGTATCCACCCTGTGGCTCCACAAAATCAAACACAAAATCTCCCCCGTAGACCCGCTTCTGTGACCAGATCGCCCCCTGCCTCATGCCATCAATGGCAGCTGTATCAAACATGTGCGCTCCCTGCTGTTTGAGCGATTCACTGCTGGCCTGGAACGAGGCCTGTGCCATCAGGTACATTGTGTGGCCGATATCGCGCGGCGAGACCCCCAGCGCTTCAAGCGGTTTCCCGTTGGCACACCGGTACTGCGACCATCTCAACCTATGGCATTGATGAATTACTCGGCACCAAACTGCGTGCCCTCTACCAGCGGAAAAAGGGTCGAGATCTGTTCGATCTGTGGTATGCCGTACAATCACTTGAGGTCAGCCCAGAGGCCATAGTGTCCTGTTTCTTGCGCTATCTGGAACACGAAGAGCATCAGGTATCACGAGCTGAGTTCGAGCTTAACCTGTCATTTTTCAGAACCATTCACCCACCTGAGCCCCTGATTTTTCAGGAGCATTCAGACACGTGGCGGAGTGGGTCAGCCTCTTTGATGATCAAATCATCGCAAACTCTGCACTGGACCGCTTGGCACACAATGCACATCAGATGATAATAGAGGGGGAAAGTTACCGTAAAAAGAAAGGGACCATCGGGAGCAAACTATGATACGTTAACGAACCAATTCAGCACGCCGTGCCTGGGTGAATGGGTGTGAAAACCAGGAGGGTGAATGCTCGTGAAAAATGACACTTAACCTGTTTGGGAAACTCAATGACCGTCGTTTTCTTGATGATATAGGTCCGCTGCTTACCGCTGCGACGGCGTGGGACTACCGAACTGCGGCGCTTTATGTATTGAAGGAGTTGGCTCCATTGATGCCGGGAGATCCTTGGGTGAAGACGGAAGAACAGATGCTGTCCTTATAGGTAGACAAGGGATAAGTATTCTGGCAGCAGCGGAATTCTGCGCCGGAAGAAAACTGCATTATGTCCCCCAATTTTGGAGCGGCAGAAGAAGGTGGTTAATCGTCTGCTGGACGAAGGGCCGGAGGGATTTGTGGGTGGTTTGACCACCAAGAAGTATGTTTCAATGACCCATGCCAGCAGGGCGATTGCGTTTCGTGAGCTGGATCAGTTGATGGCGTTGGGGGTTTTGGAGAGGATACCCGTTCAACTCAAGCAATGTATTCAAGCTGTCGGGCATTAGTGGAGCTCCGCAAGCCAGTTGGTTGTTATCTGGTGACAACTATAGGCGGAGTATGCCATATATTCAAGAGATTTTATCAATCGCACGGATGTGTCTCTGTGCATCGTACCACTCCCGTTACGCGCCAGAATATTTTCCAGAAAATAGATACTCATAGCTTTGGGTGGTTGCGATGAGTACAATGAGGTCGTTTTGTTTGCTCTATCATTCTCAGGAGGAAGCATGTCTGAAAAAGAGATACTTAACTATCAGATTGCATTACAGAAAACGATTCATTCTCGATTATTGAAAAGTGGTTATACCGATATTGATACTTTTTTCAATGATAGCGGCGTGAGCAAACACCTGAATGATTTAGCAACCGACCGGTGCTTTAATGACAAAATAAAGCCGGTACATCCACTCTCTATGGCGTTAGTCATGAAATTTCTTGATTTCACTCATTCAGAGATATTGAAAACTATAGATTCGTTGGGAGGCACTAAATACATTATCCTATTTGAAGATCCTGATACGAGGCGGCTTGAAAATTGGGAAGAAGGATTGTTAAGTGCCATCAGAAAAATAAAGGATCAACCACATGTACTTGATGATGTTGTTGATTTTTTAACAAACATTACAAAAATGCATAATGTTAATGCTGCGAGTGATATAGCTCGGATTCGGGTTCCTAAAAGAATCATAGTAGCAAAGAGCAGTGATAATAAAATCAGATCCAAACTAAGCGATCGACTTCTGTAATCCCCCCCTGTATGTGGAAAACAGGCCACGAGGCTTTTCTGAACGCTGCCAGCAAACGTGCTGCCGCTCCAGCTGCTTCGGTGCTGCCAACCAACTCCATGCGTCTGCCGGGGAAATAGTCTTTTTGAATATCAATCAATATCAGTGCAGTACTTGCTATATTATAAATCTGCAGGCATACAAACATTTCGTGCAGAATTTACTTCAGCACCGCAATTTTCGCATCTCACGTTCGGGTTCATGGATATTTGCCTGATGATGTCCCATTCCTGCTGACTTTCCAGTTCACACATATGTCCATCATGAAGTTCGTTATTACCGCATGGCTGTTCTGAAGTATATGATGGCATAGCCATTTTCTGCTCCTTTTGGAAAAATACTATAGCAAAAAGTCCCTTATAATTGAGTTGAAATACCTGTTTCTGTTCTATTTTTCATCCAGGAAGCCTTGATTGCGGGACGGACACCATCCTCGATAGTTGCTTGAGAGAGGCTGTCAGCTTCGGCCTGAATGCATATAAAGTACAAATCATTATCTCCTGCCTTCCAAGAAGGTCGTTACCACACCGCCTGCTTCGCGTATCATCAGGACACCTGCTGCCGCTCCCATGCTTTCAGCTTGAGTTCCCAGAAGCCGTCCAGCCATCCGGCAGCCACATAGTCAGGTCAAGTGCGGCGGAACCGGTCCCGAGCAGTGAATTGCTGAGGGGCGTATGAGTGGATACTGACAGCCGATTGCCGTTCTGGTGAGCTGATCTTCCTCTGAAGCGATTAACTCAATGAGTTGGCATCTACTATTCCTTCATCAGCGTTTTATCCGTGTGGTCCAATAATTCGCGGTCCATTGGTCATCTTCTGCAGAATGTCATGGTTTTCGGCGCACAGGCAATTGATGGCCGATTCCAGGGAGATCGCGGGGACGAGCGTAGGTGCTTGCCCTGGCTTGACCAAAAGAGATGATTTTAGCCCCGACAAGTTTTGTCAATCGTGAAAGAGTCGCCGGGCTTATATCGCCGAGAAGCTGCTCAGGTTTCCTGCCGGTAATACCAACGAATGATAAGAAATCTTCTGGATGCATACGTTGATACTCATCTGCCAGCACGAAGGACATCACGCAAACGAGTTGCCGCCTAACCTTTTGTTTGGGTAGATTGGTTTACGGGATTTGTCCTTACGGGCTAGTGCCATGCAACAGCAGTGACTGCTTCAGTCCTTGTTTATTATTGATGGTACTTTCACCGGTCCGTTGTCAACAAGCTCACCCCGTGTCTCCAATTTATCAAAAAGATCGTCTAAAGCCCGTCTGCAAAATTTGCTTTCTGATATCCCATTCTCAACCCTCACTTGGGTCAATAAACGTTTTCTTATTCCGTATTATTCCTCATACCTCCACAGCAACTGCAGCTTCGTAATCGTCGAGGCGATAGATGTTGTTCCATGACAAGCCGCACCGTTGACATAAGCACTGCTGTGTCATCGTCCCCTTCAATGCCGACAAATGACCGGGAGAGATGTCCTTGGTTGCACACTTCGGACATCTTTCGCCAGCCTGACGGATGAATGTATCTCTGGTGACAAATTCGGGCTTATCCAGACCTGCGACCTGAACTGCAGCGGCACCGGCTGCAGCACCTTCTACAGTTGCGGCAGCCTCAGCTGCGGTTACATCGACAGCCAGGATTTTCGGCGGGGTAGCATCCCGGTATTTTAACTCGACCGTGTAGCCCTTTCCGGTGCGCTCAAAGTTGATGCCGAAGGTTGTGCCGCGCAACGGCCCCATGTTTAACTCGGTACAGCGGGCTTTTAGGGATTTTTCAGTTACTTTTGCCAATGGTTTCTCCTTTTGGTTGCTACGTTCACACTAACGTTATCACGTTCAGTTTTAAAACAAGAAGGGTTACAGCGTGTAGCTGTAACCCATTGTTTTTTGTGGCGGAGAGGTAGGGATTCGAACCCTAGGTACGTTGCCGTACACCTGATTTCGAGTCAGGCACCATCGACCACTCGGACACCTCTCCGTTGGCGAGGAGCTTGTATATCCTATTTCGTTCACTATTTCAACTCCGGTTTTCAGATGTGCGCCCTTTTGTGCCACCTTCAGCGGCCGATGCTCTTTGATGACGCGGCCCCGGTGATGCCGTGGCGGATGCCGATCTCTCCGCCGTCAGCCTGCCCTCTGCTGTAGGCATCACTGTTGATGTAGCTCCGCCGGCTATGCATGGTCCTGATGTTGCCGATTTCGTTCATGGCTTGCTTGATCAGCCCTTCCTTGACCGGGACCAGTGCTCCGGTGGTGACCGGGGTCTGCACCTTCTGCTCTCTCAGGCGGGCGGTAATGGTGGAAACCGCTCCCAGATAATAGGAGTGACGTACCAGTTCGCGGTGGCGGGATGCGGTGGTGGCGGGGTCATACTGCTTCATATAGGTGCCGCACAGTTTTCTGACGGTTCTGTCCAGATAGGTGAAGGTGTAGGCAGCGATCTGCACGTCGGCACCGACGCCGATAAAGGTCATTCTGCCGGTGGCGGGGTGGTGCACCGCCTGACAATCAAAGGCGCTGCTGACCCCGGCGCTCAGGTGCCGCAGCCATTTCGGCAGGGTTTTGGCTACGGCGGTTTCCACCGTGTCAGCCTTGTCCGGCCGGTGGGATGCTTCGATGTCGGCCATGGCAAGGTTGTGCTCCGCCAGCAGCCGCTGGGCGTGACCGGCGGCCAGGGCGGCTTCATGTTCATTGCTGGAGTCGGCTAACGCCAGCAGCTTCTTGATCTTTTCGATTATGGGTGATGGTTCCACGGGGGTACTCTCCGGCAATTGATTTTGAAAACGGCAGTTCGAATAACACGGAGCAACAGAGCAACAGAGAAATCAAAGGCTTACGTGAGAAACAGGATTTAGCGATTCGGTACGTCTCATAAAGGCTGTTTCAAGAGGATTTTTTTTCCTGAGTGGAACGAATCTCCCGCTTATAATTCCCTCTCCCTGAGGGAGAGGGCGGGGTGAGGCGGAAGTGCTGAATTATACCGCATCGCTGTCCCCTCAACCGGCCTTCGGCCACCTTCTCCCTCAAGGGAGAAGGGATAGGCGGTAGATCAGTACTAATCAGTTAAAAAAAAGGCCGCATCCGAAGACGCGGCCTTTTTAAACATGCTGAAGAAAAATTACTTTGCAGCAGGTGCAGCAACGTCAGCTTTAGGAGCTTCTACTTTTTTAGCTTTTTTTGCTTTTTTTGCTTTTTTAGCAGGCTTTGCTTCTTTCTTTACTTCAGCAGCAGGAGCAGCGGCAGCAGCAGGAGCGGCAGCAGGTGCAGCAGCAGGCTTAGCAGCATCAGCAGCAAATACTACAGCAGAGAAAGAAAGAGCAACAAGAGCAGCAACGATTGTGGAAAGAACTTTTTTCATGGGTAAAACCTCCGAATAATGTGGCGAATCTGTTGTTACTTAAAGCAGGAGGCGTGCCAAGTACTCCTTGCCGCGTAACTTACTGTAAAACATACCTATATAATATTTATACCGTTTCTTCGCTGACACATCGAACCTTATATACTCGCCCCCATACCCTAAATGGGGTTTATTTTCTGATTACACGTCCCCGTACCCGCTTACTTTGATACTTCTGCGGGAGTTATCTCGGATGATATCAGCTCTGCAGTAATATTTCCGAGAAACGCCGACGCTTCAATGCGGATCGGCACCCTGTTTTCGTCATTGGTGAACCAGGCGGTGACATTACCCGTTCTCTTGAAAACCCCGCCCTGCTTGTCATAATGGAGCTGCAGCGTGTCCATTTTCTGCAGATTGCGCATCCGTATTTCCTCCTGACGCACTATATCCAGCGTAATCGGAGCATAATTTTCACCATCATAGACATGTAGCAGCTCGCTTTTACCTACCTGAAGCGGCCGGTTTCTCAGCAGGTACAGTGAAGAGAGAATATCCAGTACTTCACCGTTCGGGATCTTCTCATCTGCGTAACGGTTGCGCGTTCGGTCAACCCAGAACACACGTTTGTCTCTCAGAAACAAGGTGAAACCGGTATCTCTGATCAGACTGCCTTCATGCTGCTTGAACCTGCTGACAATAAAATCCCCCCCCACGTGCCTGGTTTCAATCAGATTATCTACGGAGTAAAAACTTGACATCTCGACAGTTGACCTGGTTTTCAGGGAGATCTTCAGCTCACCGTTCATATTTGACGCTTCCAGCTCTGCGCTGGCCACCGGGATGCCGAACACGGTGATCAGATAGGTCAGTTTTTCACTTTTTACTGATAAAAACTCGGCTGCCGTTCGTAAGGGCGGGATTGCACTAAGGGTATGATGTACTCGTTTTGGTGCGGGTGGGGGAGTCGGCCTGGTCGACTCGCCTGCTGCAGGCTCAACAACAGCCTGCTTAACCGGAGGTGTGTCCGCTGCCGGGATAAAGGCTCCGGAATCAGCCTGAACTGTCGGCGCAGCATTCCCGGCATCGCTGGTATCATCGGGGACACTTTCTGCGGCGACATTCTTCTCACCTGCGTTGGCAGGCGGTTCAGCAGATGGTGCAGACAGATCAACGGTGACTCCAGTCAACATCTTTACCGGTGTCGTAAAGTTGAAGCGGCCAAATCGCCCCATTGAGAGCAGCACCATCAGATGGATGGCGATGGATGCAGCGATAAAGAGGATTATGGTGCGCTTGTGGTTCAAGAGGTTATTCACACTTTCCTTAGTGAGTGGCCTTACCGCAACGACTGAATCTGGTGGTGGGTAGAACGTCATCAGATAGGCTGAAACATAAAAGCCCTGAGATCTCTGTGTAGCAAAAGCGTACACAGAGAAGATCAAGGCATTAAAAGCAGCGGTTTCGGCTGCATGAATTATTTGGCAGGGGTACCTGGATTCGAACCAAGAGATGACGGCGTCAGAGGCCGTTGCCTTACCGTTTGGCTATACCCCTATTAAAAAGAGCGCTCTTTGTAGCAAATCATGATCATGCCGTCAAGACATTTCAGCCCCGGGCGGCCTGAGCACCCGCTTCCATTGCGTTGACATTCGCAGGTATCAGCCGGTGGTTACGTTCCGGAAGGGCTTTTTTCAACGCCGCTTCCAGCGAGGCGCGCTGCAACGCTCCGGATTTTTCAATATACGCCCCGCAGGCAACCATATTCACCATCCGCACATCACCCAGATCGAGAGCAATCTGGTTCATGGGGACCAGCACAATCTCTACTCCCGGCAGAGTTATATTCTGACAGTCAACCAGACTGGAGTTAACGATACAGATCCCCCCCTGTTTGACTTTAGCAGCATATTTGTCGAACGAAAGCTGATTGAGGAGGACCGAAACGGACGGATTACCGACGACGGGAGAGCCGGTATCACCATCGGCAAAAACGATCGTACACATGGCAGAACCGCCGCGCTTTTCAACACCATAGGCCGGAAAAAAAGACACGTTTTTCCCTTCATGGATAGCGGCATATGACAGCAGATTACCGGCCAGCAACACACCCTGTCCACCGTAACCGGCAAAAAATACATCATAACGCATGGTTAGCTCCAGATCACAGATTGGCTGTATTTTTATAAACACCCAGCGGGAAATAGGGAATCATCTCATCAGTCACCCGCTGGTTGGCATCAAGTGGATTCATCCCCCAGTTGGTCGGGCAGGAAGCCAGAGCCTCGATGAAGGAAAATCCCTTTTTCTCGACCTGATAGCGGAAAGCGGTCTTAATCATTTTTTTGGCGTTGAGCACATTTTTGGGACTGTTGAGGGCGACCCGGGCAGAAAACGCCACCCCGTCCAGATTGGAAAGCAGTTCCGCCATTTTGAACGGAGAGCCGTCCTTGGAAGTGTCGCGCCCGTAGGGAGACGTGGATGTCTTCTGACCCGGCAGAGTGGTCGGAGCCATCTGCCCCCCGGTCATGCCGTAGGTCGTGTTGTTGACAAAGATGACCGTGATATCCTCACCGCGGTTGGCGGCATGGATAATCTCGGACATGCCGATTGCGGCCAGATCACCATCTCCCTGGTAGGTAAAGACAATCCGGTCCGGGCGGGCCCGTTTTGCACCGGTGGCAACGGCCGGAGCGCGCCCGTGAGGCGCTTCGATGACATCGACATCGAAGTATCCGTACAGGAAAACCGAGCAGCCGACTGAAGCGACCCCGATCGTTTCACTGCGGATACCGAATTCGTCCAGCGCTTCGGCAACCAGACGGTGAACCGAGCCGTGATGACAGCCGGGGCAGAAGTGGGTTGAGACGTCTTTCAGGCTTTCCGGCCTGGTAAATACCTGTTTCATGGGAGATATCCTCAACTACTCAGGCAGCGGCCCGATAGTTTTTCTTGATCTGTTCGAAAAGTTCCTCCGGCGTCGGCAGCGATCCTGCGCCGGGCGGCCGACCATAAAAAGCAACATCGGCATCGCGTGCCACGGACAGACGGACATCATCGATCATCTGACCGGTGGAAAGCTCCACATCCAGAAAAAGCTTGCACCGCTCCGACAACGCAGCATAGGCCTTTTTGGGAAACGGAAACAGGGTGATCGGCCGCATCAGGCCGACCTTCATGCCGGCTTCGCGAGCCATGGCAACAGCGGTTTTGGCAATTCTTGAGGTGGAGCCGAAAGCGGTCACGATCAGCTCGGCATCGGCGGTGTGAACCTCTTCCCAGCGGCACTCCCGGTCGGCCAGCTCCTGATAGCGGGCCTGCATCTTCCAATGGAACGCTTCCATCTCACCATCACCCAGGTACAGGGACTTGACGACGTTCTGTGGTTCACCCGCTGCACGGCCGCGCACAACCCAGTTTTTCGGAGGCAGCACCGTCTCGGGACGTGGTCCGCAGGTAACCGATTCTTTCATCTGGCCGATAACTGAATCAGCCAGCACCATGGCCGGCATCCGGTAGATGTCGGACAGATCAAATGCCAGCATGGTCAGGTCATACATCTCCTGCACCGATGCCGGTGCCAGGACGATAATACGGTAACCGCCATGTCCACCGCCCCGCGTCGCCTGAAAATAATCGGCCTGTGAAGCGTCGATTCCGCCCAGTCCGGGGCCGGCACGCATTACGTCAACGATGACACCCGGCAGTTCTGAGCCGGCCATGTAGGAAATCCCCTCCTGTTTAAGGGAGATGCCGGGGCCGGAAGATGAGGTCATGGCACGAACGCCGGCAGCAGAGGCACCCAGCAGCATGTTAATGGCGCCGATTTCGCTCTCCGCCTGAATGAATTCTCCTCCCAGGCGGGGAAGCTCTCGTGACAGATACTCCGGGATGTCACTCTGCGGGGTGATCGGATAACCGAAATAGCAGTGACAGCCGGCCTCCAGAGCCGCCATGGCCACCGCTTCGTTGCCTTTGACAAATATTTTTTCAGGGGATCCTGTCTGCATTCGTGTCACTCCTTAAATACCGAGATGGCAACATCAGGGCACATCTCGGCGCATAACGAACAGCCGGTGCATTTTTCGGGGCCGGAAAATACCGCCATGGCAACCCCCAGGCTATTGGGCGTATCGCTCAGGCTTACCAGCTTTTTCGGGCAGGCTATGGTGCAGAGTCCGCACCCTTTGCAGCGCGTTTCATCAATCAAGATATGCGGCATCAGCATTCATCCTTTACGTGATTTCAGGTTGTCCCTTGTAGCAGATTAAAAACTCGTACGTCAAGTACCAGCAAACGGTGCGTCAGCTTTCATGGTATGAGCGGTAGTGCGGCGGGTCCACAGCTGACAAAAAAACAGGTATTTCCACATATGGAGAAATACCTGTTTACTGCCCCGATATCCGGGGGAACCTACGCTGGTCGCCGTATATACCCCGCGCAGCTCCCCGTGAGGCGTTCGCTGATCGAGTCAAGCATCTGCTGTTCATCGGTAAAGCCGGCCGCCGCTTTAACGTTCAAGGCGAGGGGGAGCAGTCCCAGCAGCATCACCCGCAAATTGCCGCACCCTTCCCCGCCGCCGAAAGTCTCCTGCAATTTCCGGTTAAGCCCCCTGCCAACCACAAACCCGATGAGCCGCTCCATCCGGGCGGCAACAGCGGGACAATCTTTCGATGGATGACGGACAAATTCCACCGCAGCGGTACGTATTTCAAGTGTGCCAAAATCCACCAGCACCGTTATCCGGATGTCATGAAAACGGTCCGTGAGGCGGGCGGTCAGTTTAATCTGATCATTTTCTGCTCTGACAACGTGGTAACTGAGATCCCGCTGGAAATCCTCCATGGCGTTTAACTGCGTCAACACTTACCCCTTCTTGACTTTAGGTATGAATATCTCATCCGGGTCGAGCACCTCATGAATAATACGCAGCTCTTCACGGGAAGGGGGGAGAGTTTCACCGTTGACACGGGATATGTCAAGATCGAACTGGCACATGTCCCGTATTTCTTCCGGCGTCTTGCCCGGATGACAGGTATCCAGATAGATCCTGCCGGTGACGTCATCGAAACGAAATACACCGGCCGTGCTGATAACCGCTGAGGGGCCGCCGCGATAGGTGGCACCGTACAGCTCACGACGGTGTACAAACTCGCCGCCCGGCCAGTTTTTAACCCGCCAGCCGGGGCTGGTGATGTAGCTGACATTGGGGGTAAAACGCCGCTTTTCGTGCACCATGATAAAGACCGTGCGCTTGGCGAAAGAGTTGATGTCCGGGTTGCCGCCGCTGCCGGTCAGGCGCAGTTCCGGGTTGAGATAGTCACCGATGCAGGTTGTATTGACGTTGCCGTATTCATCCACCTCGGCGCCGCCCAGAAAGCCAAGGTCGACGTATCCGCGCTGGGCGATACAGAACGCATCATACAGCCCGGATGAGCGGGATGCGCCCATCTCACAGCGGGCATCACCGACTGAGGTCGGTAATTCGGGGGGACGGCCATCAAGGGTACCGGCCTCGAAGATCAGCTTGAGGTAGGGGGCATGGGTCTTCTGTGCCAGCAGGATCGCCACCATCGGCAGGCCGGTGCCGGCAAAAACCACTTCATTATCCTGTACTTCCCGTGCAGCGGCACAGCACATCAAATCGGCAAGGTTGTATTCTTCAGGAGTCGCGTATTCAGTAGCCATCGTTACTTACCCCCCTTCTTCTCACGAACACTGTAATTGAGCGCAGTATTGGCCCTAAGCTTCAGCATGCGCGGCCACCCGAGCTTTTCCAGGTAGCTCATATGATCCTGCCCATGTATCCATTCCTTGGCAAAGTCATCGAACCCCTCCTGGGTACGGGTACGGCCATAGAAATCCTTCAGGAACGGCCCGTCAACATCATACCGCCCGAACATACCGGTTGGATGTGCTCCGAACGGGCATTCCAGGATGTGATCCACTTCGAAACTGACGATATTGTTCTGGTCGGCGTTCCGGCGCAGATACTCTTCCGGAACGATTTCCTCAGCCATGACGATGGTGATGTCGGCAGCACGCGCCACTTCCGGATCGGAGTAATACTGGCCGTTAATCCGCACGGTACCCTCTTCACCAACCTGCTGAACGCACATGACCGCAATATCAACCTTGGCCGGCGGAATCAGGATTTGGGGTCCGGCGCCGAAGAACGGATCTTCGGTAAACTGGTATTTATGCTTCGGAATGCGTACGCCGTCCCGAAGGCCGGCGCGACCGAGCATATCGTATTCCGGGTTGCGGAGGTCGGTACCGAGCGACGTCTGGGTGACCCCGTAGGCAGCACCACTGGCTGCGGCCGCAAAGCGGAACATCATTTCGGCATGGGTGTAATCTTCGACGATAAGCTGCTTTTCGGCGACCTTGCGGGACAGGTTGGCGCCGTATTTGCCGTACAGTTCATGGCCGATCCAGCATGATTCCCAGATATCGACACACCCCGCCCCGATCAGGAATTCAGAATGGGACCCCCCCTGAACCTCGATGAGATGCAGATTCTTTCGATGCTGCCGAATCAGCTCATAGACGATTGCCATCGGCCTTCGCCAGATGGTGAACCCGGAAAACGTGAGACGAGAGCCGTCCTTGATAATTTCGGCGGCTTGCTGCAGGGTAATTCGTTTGTTGATACTCATGCCGGCCTCCTTGTCAGCTGAAATTTCTCAGAATTTCACGCGATATGATCAAACGCTGAACTTCACTGGTTCCTTCGTAAATAGCGGTAATCCTGGCGTCCCGGGTGAATCGCTCGATGGGATAATCCCGGGTATAGCCATACCCCCCCAGCATCTGCATCGCACTGTAGCAGGCACGGTTAGCCGACTCCGTGGCAAACAGCTTGGCCATGGAGGCCTCCTTGGCAAAGCTCCTGCCGTTTTCCTTGCGCCACGCGGCACTCATCAGCAGCAGCCGCGCCGCTTCAAGCTCGGTATAGCCGTCCGCAATCATCCATTGCAGCGCCTGGAAATTGCTTATTTTCTGGCCGAACTGGGTCCGCTCGGTTGAGTATTTGGTCGCATGGTCCATGGCAGCCAGTCCAAGCCCGAGTGCCAGTGAACCGATGCCGATACGTCCGCCGGTCAATTCCGCCACTGCGATGCGAAACCCGTCGTTTAGCTTACCCATCATGGCGCTGGCCGGTATCCGGCAGTTGTCAAAGATCAGTTCATTTGTCGCTGAAGCGTGCTGCCCCATCTTCTTTTCTTCCTTGCCGATGATCAGACCGGGGGTGCCGCCTTCCACCAGAAAACAGCTGATCCCCTTCCCTTTCGGTGCATCCTTGTCGGTCACCGCCCAGACAACGAACACCCCGGCGTAGGGCGCACTGGTGATAAATATTTTGGAGCCGTTCAGGACGTAAAAATCGCCATCCCTGACCGCCTGCGTACTCATGCCGGAGGGGTCGGAGCCGGCACCCGGCTCGGTCAGGCCGAAGCCGCCGGCGGCATATTCGCCGGAACATATCTTCGGGATGTATGCCATCTTCTGCTCTTCGTTGCCTACCGCCTGGATCACTTCACAGACCATGTTATTCACGGAAACAGTCACCGCTGTCGAGGCACAGGCGCGGGCAATCTCGGTGATGGCAAGACTGAAGGCGATAACCCCGGCTTCAGAGCCGCCGTATTCTCCCTTGACGTTCAATCCCATAAAACCGAGTTCCGCCAGTTTTTTGAGATTTGCCATGAGCGGTGCCCGGTCACTCCCCTGGTCCAGTTCCGCTGCCACCGGCTCCAGTTCCGCCTTGGCGAAATCCCGGGCGGTATCCTGGATCAACTTCTGCTCTTCGGTAAGATCAAGAAACATTCGTACCTCCTGATTGATAATACAGCTCTCTGTTATACCCTATCTGTCCTGCACCATTTCAATCGGCACATCATGCTGACAGCCCCACTCCTGCCAGTAGGCCGAGCTCTGGGCGGCAAACGCCGAACGATAGTCATCAGGAGTTGCAATGACGAGGGCATCCTCCAGCCGTTTTTTGAAATGCGGTTCAAGTGCCGCCACCGCAACCCAGCCGTCAGAGCTACGGTAGATGTTGTACTCAAGGATTCCGCCCCCCAGTATCGCTCCGGGAGCCGTACAGCCATAGCGGAGCGGCTCCGCCATAAAAGCGGCCGCCTCGGACAGGGCAATCTCTGCATAGCCGGCAGCTCCGCCGCGATCACGCTGAAGCAGCAGCGCCAGGGCGGAAGAAACCGTCATTTCCGCTCCCGCCATATCGGCCACCAGGGTGCGCGGCATGTGCGGCGGGGTAAGGAGACCAAGGGAGGCCTGATAGGTAAGGTCGTGACCCGCCTCATTCTCGCGGGGAGCGGGATAGCCGACAATGGCAACCTGGCAGAGGCGGGGGAATTTCTCATGCAGCGAGGTCCAGTCAAGCCCGAGACGCTCCATGGCAGCAGGGCGGGTGGCACTGATAAGCAGGTCGGCACTCCCGAGCAGGCGGTCAAGTTCATCCCGTCCCTGTGCGGATTTCAGGTCGAGCCTGACAAGAGTGTGTCCCTCTGCCATGTCCCGGTACCAGCCGGCGTGATACAGCTCCATCGGATCGCCGGACGGCGCTTCAACCTTGACAACCTCCGCACCCATCCGGCTCAGACGCTGGGCTGCCGCCGGGCCGGGGAGGTTGACCGCCAGATTGACTATTTTGACTCCGGCCAACGGCCTCATTTTGAAACTTTCGCCGTCAGGGCCGGCACAAACTGCATGACATCAGCCACGACCAGAACATCGGCAATCTCCCCGATCGGAGCATCCTTGTCCTTGTTGATGGCAATGATGAAGTCTGACTTCTTCATTCCGGCCAGATGCTGGATGGCTCCCGAAATCCCGCAGGCCACGTACAGCTTGGGCGAAACCGTCTGGCCGGTGGTGCCGACCTGATGACTATGCTCCACCCAGCCGGCATCAACCACCGGTCTGCTGGCGCCCAGTTCGCCGCCAAGGGCTTTGGCCAGAGCAAGAATGACCGGTACATTATCCTTTTTGCCGATACCCCGTCCGGCAGAAACGATAATTTCCGCCTTGCCCAGATCAACATCCTTCTGCTCCGCCGCTTCATAGCCGACAAATTCCAGAGAACCGCCGCCTGCAGCCGCAATTTTCTGGACCATCGGCGTTCCGCCCGGCTGCAGGACCGGAAAAGCACCGGCCTGAATCGTTACGACTCCCCGACTTGTGGCAGGCTTGACGCTGCGGCGCATTTTGGCGTTGCAACAGCCAACCTCGAACCCTCCGTCCACAAGGGCAACCACTTCAGATACCTGCGCGACCTTGAGAGATGCCGCAACCCGTGGCGCCAGATCCCAGCCGTAGGACGAATGGACAAATACGATGTAGTCAGGGTTTTCCTTCTGCACCGCTTCGAGAATCAGCTGTTTGTGCAGGTCGGGGGAATATTCACCGCAGGCGGACGCATCGGCCAGATAGAGTGTCCCGCCGTATGCGGGGAGCTGCGTATCACTCCCCACCAGCAGCATGGCGGTATCAGCGCCCATCTGCGCTGCAAAACCGAACAGTTCATAGGTGGAGTCAAGCAGTTTTCCTTCGCGGTATTCGCCGATTAACAGTGTTTTCATGGACGTCTCCTATCTCAGTACCGCAGTTTTGTCTTTGAGGATTGCAATGACCTTGTCCACCAATTCTCCCACATCACCTTCCAGCACGATTCCGCCCCCTTTTTTTGCCGGAGGATGGAAGCTGGTTGTGGTCGCCAGTAATTCAGCGGTCGGCAGCTCCGCCACCGGAATCAGGGTAATCTCTTTTCTCTTGGCCTTCATGATGTTCGGGAGGGTCGGATAACGCGGGACATTGAGCCCCAGCTGACAGGTGACCAGAGCCGGAGTTTTCAGTTTGACAACGCCCTTGATGCCCCCTTCCAGCTCACGCTTGGCGGTAACCGTGCCGTCGGCGTAGTCGAAGCCGACGATGGTGGTGGTGCAGGCCAGCCCGAGCTGTTCGGCCACCGTGACGCCCACCTGCGCAGAGCCGCGATCCTGAGACTGCATACCGGTGAAGATGAGGTCGAACCCTTTGTCCCGTGCATAGGCGGCGATGATCGAAGCGATCTGCCAGGGATCTTTGGCGGAAACGGCCGTGTCCTGAACATGGACGGCGTTGTCGCAGCCCATGGCAAGGGCTTTTTTGATCGCTTCAACAACGCGGTCAGGGCCGATTGACAGGACGGTAAGCTCAGTCCCCTCACCCAGCTTTTCCCGCAGCTGAACAGCCTGCTCAACCGCATACTCATCATATTCATTCATACGGAAGGCCAGGTCGGTTTCGTTGTACCAGACTCCTGCGGCGTCAGGCTTGAAACGGGATTCCAGGTCAGGGACCTGTTTGATGCAGACAAGCAGTTTCATGGATACCTCCAAAAGTTAATTCTGAAAACGTGTGTCACAAAAGCGCGGCACAGACAAAACAGGGGTACTTCAGCCAAAGTCGTTACTGTACAGCAATCCGTTCGGCCACGATCTCGGCCAGGTCTCTCACCTGCAGCACCTCTTCCGCGCCGCCGGTTTTGATGCCGTCCTCGAACATGGTGAGGCAGAAGGGGCAGTTGGAGACCAGCAGCGGCGCACCGGTGTCGGTGGCCATCTTGATTCTGGCTTCGCTGATTTTGCTCCCCAGCTTCTCTTCCGCCATGATACGGCCGCCGCCGGCACTGCAGCAGAAACTGTCGTAGCCGCTTTTGTCCATTTCAGTAATCGACCCGCCGGCGTGATTCAGTATCGCCCGCGGCTGTTCGATAATATCCATGTACCGGCCGAGGTAGCAGGAATCGTGATAGGTGAATGTGAACGGCTCCGGAGTAAGTTTCAGCTTCTCCGAGTTCAGCAGGGTGTTGATGTAGGTACTGTAGTGCTCCACCGGCACATCCAGGCCAAGGTCCTTGTAGTCGCGGGCCAGGGTATTGAAGCAGTGCGGGCAGGTGGTGACGATCTTTTTGACGTTGTAGGCCGTGATCACTTCAATATTCTCGGCAGCCGTCATCTGGTACAGGTATTCGTTGCCCAGTTTTCTGACCGGTTCGCCGCAGCATTTTTCCTCTTTTCCGAGGATGCCGACTTTTACGCCGGCGGCTGCGCAGACTTTTATGAAGTTTCTCGCCACCGCCTGGTTGCGTTTGTCGAATGAGGCATAGCAGCCGACAAAGTAGAGGATGTCCACGTCGGAGTCATGCTCCATCAGAGTGAGAGGCAGGCCTTCAGACCAGTCACCCCGCGCAGCATAGGCGAGACCGAAGGGGTTGCCGTTGACTTCGATGTTGCTGACAGCGGTGCGGACCTCATCACCAGGGAAGGCGCCCTCCATGAGGGTGAGGTTGCGTCTCATTTCGAGGATTTTGTTGACATGCTCGATGTTGGCCGGACAGATATCCTGACAGGCGCGACAGGTGGTACAGGACCAGAGGGCCTCCTGGCTGACGGTATCAACCAAGCTCCCTGCGGGATTACACTCCGCCAGTTCGCCGATCTGCTTGACGATTTTCATGGGGGAGAGCGGCTTGTCGGTTGTGTGGGCCGGGCAGCGGTCCTGACAGCGCTTGCATGAGGTGCAGGCGTCAGCGTCAAAGAGATCTTTCCAGCTCAGGTCGCTGACCGTTGCCGCGCCGAACTGTACTGCCGACTCATCTTCAAGGTTGATCGTGGCAATGCTTCCCTTTGCCTCAAACGGGGCCAGAAATGCGTTGGCACTGGTGGTGAAAATATGACGCAGCTTGGTGTAGGGGATCGCACAGAAAAAGCCGAGCACCAGGACAAAGTGGAGCCACCAGAGGATTTTATGGACCACCAGCAGCGCGCCCGGCGTGAGTGCGGTGAACAGCTGCCCCGCCAGCAGTCCGCCGGGCGAGAAGAGTGCCAGCCCCGGGTTCTGCTGCAGTTCGGTGGCGGCCATGCGGGCCCCTTCGATGAGGAACCCGGTGATCAGGATGGCAAACAGCAGCTGCAGGACGATGTAGTCATCCGTGACGATCTCCAATCCCTTCGGCTTGATGACAAATCTGCGGATGAAAAAGCCGGCCAGCATAAGGAGGGCAAGAATGCCGGCCAGATCCAGAACCAGGGAGAATGCTTTGTAAAACTCACCGGAGAGGAGGTTGACCTGCAGCAGCGGGGTGAAAAAATCCGCCTGGATCATGACCAGCATGGTGCCGGCAAAGAGGCACAGGAAACTCCAGAAAAACAGGGAGTGGAACAGGCCGCCGTCAGTAACACGGTAGATTTTTACCTGGCTGAACACTTCGGCAAGCATGCGCTTGACCCGCTCGTCATAGCGGTCGAAACGATCAAGTGCCTTGCCCTGGCGCCAGATCGGCAGACGCTGCCAAAAGCCCCACACCATGACGCCCATGGCGGCAAAGGCCAGAATGTACATCGGGATAACAACCCCGTGGCCGATGTTCCAGTATATTAGACGGGTTGCTTCCACAGTGACACCTCTCGTGATGAGCTATTCGCTGAATCGCATATAGCTTTACTTGACACTCATGTCAAGTATTAACATTTTCCGCCATTATGACAGGAGTAATTTTGAGATGACCACTCGCTGTACTTCATTGGTCCCTTCGTAGATCTCGGTGATCTTGGCGTCACGGTACATCCGCTCCACTTCGTAATCGACGATGAAGCCGTAACCGCCATGGATCTGGATCGCCTCTTTGGTCACATAGGTTGCGGTTTCCGACGCGTGCATCTTGCACATGGCGGATTCCATGGTGTAGTTCTTCTTGGCATCCTTCAGACAGGCGGCCCGGTAGGTGAGCAGCTTGCTGGTTTCAATGCTGGTATACATATCGGCCAGCTTGAACTGGATCGCCTGAAATTCGCTGATCGCCTGACCGAACTGCTTCCGCTCTTTTGAATAGGCCAGTGCCCGTTCAAACGCGCCTTCAGCGATGCCGAGCGCCTGGGAGGCGATGCCGATCCGGCCGCCATTCAGGGTATCCATGGCAACGTTGAATCCTTTACCTTCCTGACCGAGCAGGTTTTCCACCGGAACGCGCAGATTGTCAAAGGCAAAGGCGGTTGTGTAACTGCCGCGTATGCCCATCTTGTTCTCGTTCTTGAGGATGGTCACGCCGGGGGACTTCAGATCCACAATGAACGCGCTGATCCCTTTGTGCTTCAGGCTGCGGTCATAGGAGGCCAGGAGCACGCCGGTGCCAAGATAGCCACCGTTGGTGATGAAGGTTTTGCTGCCGTTGATGACGAATTCGTCCCCTTCTCTCGTATAGGTCGTGGCGGTACCGCCCGCATCACTTCCGGCGTCAGGTTCCGTCAGGAGGAAGCAGCCGATGGTCTCTCCGGTGTTCAGTGCCGGCAGCCATTTTTTCTTCTGCGCTTCGGTCCCGAAGGTATAGATGGGACCGCTGCAGAGCGACGTATGTGCCGAAATCAGCACCCCACTGGAGCCGCAGGCTTTTGACACCTCTTCAACCACGATGGCGTAGGAAAGCATGTCCAGCCCCGCCCCGCCGTACTCTTCCGGGAGGTAACTGCCGAGAAAACCCATTTCACCCATCTTGGTTACCAGCGCATCCGGAATCATATGCTCTTCGTCAATTTTCATGGCGATCGGCTTGATTTCCTTTTCTACGAAGTCACGTACCGCCGACTGCAAAACTTTGTGATCCTGGCTCAGTTCGAAATTCATTGTTTTCCCCTCCGGAGTGTAATTTACTTCCCTTTGAATTCAGCGGTACGTTTTTCGACAAAAGCACCCATTCCCTCGCGCTGGTCGCCCGTGGCAAACAGCACTCCGAATAACGAGGCCTCGTAACGGAAACCATCTTCCTTGCTCATACTCAAGCCGTTAACAATGGCATCCTTGGCGTATGCTACCCCCAACGGCCCCTTGGCGGCAATTTCCCGGGCGGTGCCGAGCACCTTCGCCATCAGCTCTTCCGGCGGGAAGAGTTCATTGACAATTCCCCACTCACAGGCTTTGGCGGCGGTGATGATCCGTCCGGAGAACACCAGTTCATTAGCCCTGTTCGGGCCGATCAGACGCGCCAGATTCTGGGTGCCGCCGAAACCGGGGATTACACCGAGACCTACCTCGGGAAAACCGAATCTCGCTTTTTCAGAGGCGTAGATGAAATCGCAGGCCAGCGCCAGCTCCAGGCCACCGCCAAGGGCATACCCGTTGACCGCTGCGATGACCGGCTTGCGCATTTTGTTGACCAGCAGCATCAGACGCTGTCCCTTGCGGGCAAAATCATGGGCCTCAAAGGAGGAGATTTCAGCCATCTCCTTGATATCGGCTCCGGCGACAAACGCTTTTTCACCGGCACCGGTCAGAACAACCACCTTGACGGCAGCGTCCAGATCAAGCTCGTACAGGGCGCATTCCAGCTCCTGCACGACGTCACTGTTGAGCGCATTCAGCGCCTGGGGACGGTTGATGGTCACGGTGGTTATACCATCACAGCTTTCAATCAGCAGATTCTTGAATTCCATTTCGCTCCCCTCCTGCTAATAGGTATAAAAACCGCGACCGGACTTGCGCCCCATGTATCCCGCGTTAACCATCTTGACCAACAGTGGGCAGGGACGGTATTTGGGGTCCTTGAAGCCGTCATACAGGACGTTGGCGATAGCCAGAACCGTATCAAGACCGATGAAATCAGCCAGTGTCAGCGGCCCCATCGGCTGGTTGGTGCCGAGCTTCATCCCCTTGTCGATATCCTCAGCTGTGGCAATCCCTTCGTACAGGGCAAAAACAGCTTCATTGATCATCGGAATCAGGACACGATTGACGATAAAACCGGGGTAGTCCTGGGATACCGCCATCTCTTTTTCCAGCTGTGCCACCAGGGCTCCGGTCAGGGCAAACGTGTCATCGCTGGTAGCATGGCCGCGAATAACTTCTACCAGCTTCATGATCGGCACCGGATTCATGAAGTGCATGCCGATGACCTTGTCCGGTCGGCCCGTGACGGAAGCGATCTTGGTGATCGGAATGGACGAGGTGTTTGATGCCAGAATCGCCCCCTCTTTCACGATACTGTCCAGCTTGCGGAATATTTCAAGCTTGAGCGGCTCATGCTCAGTGACCGCTTCTACAGCAAAATCCACATCGGCCAGATCATTCATATCCTGGGTAATGCGAATCCTGCCAAGCGTTTCCCCGACCAGCGCCTCCGGAATAGCCCCTTTTTTCGCCTGGCGCTCCAGATTCTGGCCGATGGCTTTCAGCGCTTTTTCCAACTGCGCCTGGGCAATATCGAACAGAACAACCTGATACCCGTACTGAGCAAATACGTGGGCAATGCCGTTGCCCATCTGACCTGCGCCAAGAACACCAACTGTTGTAATCATTCCCGCCTCCCTAAATTTTCTCAAAAATAACCGCTACAGCTTCACCGCCGCCGATGCAGAGTGTGGCCAGGCCATAGCGCAGATTTCGCTTGTGCAGCTCCCGGATAACAGTCATGGCCAGACGGGCACCGCTGGCGCCGATCGGGTGGCCGATGGCGCAGGCACCACCATTGACATTGACTTTGGCAGGATCCAGATTCAGGCTTTTAATAGCGATCAGCGTAACTGATGCAAATGCTTCGTTAATCTCGAACAGGTCGATATCCGCAACGTTCAAGCCGGCCTTGTCACAGGCGGCCTGAATAGCTGAGACAGGGGCTTCCGGAAAGTGATCAGGATGCAGACTGCTGGTGGCCGATGCAACAATACGGGCTTTCGGAGTCAGGCTATGCTTCTTCACCGCAGCAGCACCGGCCATGAGCAGCAGGGCAGCTCCGTCATTTATGGTGGAGGCATTACCGGCGGTTATGCTGCCGTCTTTCCTGAATACCGGCTTAAGCTTGACGATCTTGTCAAAGTCAACCTTGAACGGCTCTTCATCATCAGAAACAACGGTGTCAACGCCGCGCACATTCTTGACGACCGGAGCGATCTCATCCCTGAAAACGCCGCCCGTGACCGCAGCCTGAGCCAATCGATAGGAACGGAGAGCCAGGTCATCCTGTTCCTCGCGGGTCAGGCCGTTGCGCTCAACGCTGGCTTCACCGATTATGCCCATGTGTACGCCGGTGTAGGGGTCAGACAGGCCGTCATGGATCATCAGGTCGAAGATCTCGCCATTGCCCATGCGAAAGCCGTTGCGGGCTTTTTTCAGAAAGTAGGGAGCAAGGGACATGTTTTCCATGCCGCCTGCCAGTACCACGTCGGCATTGCCGAGCTGAATCGAGTCGCTTCCCAGCATTATCGCCTTGAGGCCGCTGCCGCAGACCTTGTTGATCGTCAGCGCCGGAACGGAGTCCGGCAGGCCGCCGGCACGCATCGCCTGACGGGCAGGTGCCTGGCCGCATCCGCCGCTCAGCACCTGGCCAAGAATCACTTCGCCGACCGCTTCTGCAGGAAGCGCATTCCGGTTCAGCAGGCCTTTTATTACCGTGGCAGCCAACTGGGGGGCGGCAACTTCTGATAAAACTCCACCAAAGGAACCAAACGGCGTCCTCATGCCATCGACAACATAGACCTCTTCTTTCATATTCCCGCCTCCGATACGTTAGTAATGTGCCGCACTATACATTCCGTTTACGTGCATGTCAACTAAACTTATAACGCGATTATAGTTTATTATTTATTCGCCGGATCCCTGAAGGTGAAAAATCGATTGGAGGGAATCACACGATGGCAGGTACCGCTCTCGCCGGGTCCCCGAACAGCCGTGCGGCTGATGCGGTGACCCGGCGGGAAGCCGTTATATAAACACTATCCGGTCGTCAATATCTGTTATTTTTTCGCCGCCGCTGTTCGTTACGGCGAACGTGTTTTCAATACCGATGACCCCCTTGTCGGGGAACACGAATTTCGGTTCAATGGCAATCGTCTGTCCCGCCTGAAGCGGCACCTTAAAGCCCTGCGCCAGCACAGGAAACTCATCTAGCTCCAGACCGACGCCATGACCGACAAATCGGGCCTGCTCACCCGGCATCCCCATAAAATGGGCACCGAGACCGCCTTTCTCGGCAATTTCGACCGCCTGCAGAAACAGCTCTTCGCAGACAGCCCCCGGCTTCAAGGCGTTCTGCAGGTGGCTCTGAATTTCCAGAGAAAGGTCAAACGCCCTCTGCAGTTCCGGGTCAAGATCGCCAATGACAAAGATACGCGTCATATCGGTGATGTAGCCGTTGAACACTCCGGTATAATCCAGAAAAACCGGTTCGTTGCGCTTGATAACCTGTGTCGACGAGCCCTGGGGTGACGCATTGGAAAGTCCGCGCCCGGTGACGGCACCGTCAAAGAAGCCGTAGGAAGCGGCTCCGGACGAGAGGGCAAGCCCCATGAACAGCTCCTGGTTAAAGGCGCGCATGCGGATATACCCTTCATTGCCTGCGGTACGGAGCCGATGCTCAAACTCGGCGGCAAGATCAAGTTCACGCATTCCGGCTTTGAGAAACTGCGGCACCTGCTTGAATACGGAGCAGAGCGTGGCGCCGGAAAAGCGCAGCTGATCAAGTTCAAACGCCGACTTTACTGAACGGACTTCACGGTTGGCGGCCGAAATATCGACAAAGTCGCGGCCTGGCAGAAGTTTGGTGTAATAATTCAGCTGCTGAACCGGTGCCACATCAAAGGTGAAACCGATCTTCGCCACCCCCTCACCGAACAGGGCCGGGAATTCCTTGCTGGACGGGAACGGACGGATATCTTTCAGTGGGCTTTCAAGTCTGGCACGGGCCAGGCTCTTGCGCACCATCAGAACCGGCTCTCCCGCTGCCGGAATCCAGAGGGTTGAATTCTGCCGGGTACCGGAAAAATAATACACATCAATCGGGAAGATAAACAGCGCACCGTCCATCCCCTTGGCCTGCAGCTGCCCCTGCATGGCGGTTATCCTCTGCATCGCTTCTGTATAAGTCACCATGATTTGGTTCTCCTGAATGTTAGTGTGGCCACTGGTTAACGTACGCAATTTCCGACAGCTGCTTGCGTGGTCTCGGTTTCGGTTCCTGGTCCGGGTAGCCGAGCGGCGTGATGCCGACAATTCTGATCTCCTCCGGGATGCCGAGTGAACGCTTGATCAGCGCCTCGTCGTACCACCCCATCCAGCAGGTCCCCAAGCCAAGAGCATGGGCTGCGAGACAGAGATGCTCAAAGGCGATGGCAACATCAGCGACGAAATAATCGATGCCGTTTTCCACATCCGACTCAGCCGGGTTGCCGCACACCACGATCACCACCGGAGCAGCAGCAATCGCTTTCTTGCCCGGATTGTCATCGGGGAAGGCCTCGAGGACGCGGGTACGGGCCTCCGTATCAGTCAGTACCAGAAAGCGCCAGCACTGCAGATTTTTCCAGGATGGCGCCAGACGGGCCGCATCCAGAACCTGCTCGATTTTTTCCTGCTCAACCGGAGTGTCCTTGTATTTCCTGATGCTGCGCCGATCGCGAAAAACCTGAAAAATGTCCATTGTGGCTGCTCCTGTCCGGTTATTCCAATTCCGGTTCAAAGACGATCTCAAGGCGGCGAGGAGATCGGCGACGTAGGCGTACTAGATAAGTACGTTGAGGAGCCGATGACGAGCCAACGAAGAGAGGGCTTTAAAATGAAATTTGAATTACATATTTCTGCGATATTTTCCGCCGACTTCATACAGTGCATGGCTGATCTGCCCCAGCGAAGCGACCTTGACCGTTTCCATCAGCTCGGCAAAGATATTTTCCCCCGCAATGGCCACTTCCTGCAGTCGCTTCAGCGCCGCCGGAGCGGTATCACTATTCTTGCCATGGAATGCCCGCAGATTCAGAATCTGCTGTTCCTTTTCCTCTTTGGTCGCCCGGGCCAGTTCTCCCGTCGTATTGAAACCCTCTTCATCGGCACGGGGGTTAAGGAACGTGTTAACACCGACAATCGGCAGTTCACCGTTATGCTTTTTATGCTCGTACAGCATTGATTCATCCTGGATTCTGGAACGCTGGTACTGGGTTTCCATGGCACCAAGCACCCCGCCCCGCTGGTCAATCCGCTCAAATTCAGCCATGACCGCCTCTTCCACAAGATCGGTCAACTCCTCGATTATGAAGGAACCCTGCAGGGAATTCTCGTTTCGCGCGAGCCCGAACTCTTTGGTAATGATCATCTGGATCGCCATTGCCCGCCGTACCGATTCTTCGGTCGGGGTGGTAACCGCTTCATCATAGGCGTTGGTATGGAGGGAGTTGCAGTTGTCATAGATCGCTATCAGCGCCTGCAGCGTGGTGCGGATATCGTTGAAGTCCATCTCCTGGGCGTGCAGCGAGCGACCGGAGGTTTGAATGTGGTATTTCAGCTTCTGGCTGCGATCGTTGGCGCCGTACTTCTCCCGCATGGCGACGGCCCAGATCCGGCGCGCCACCCGTCCGATGACCGTGTATTCCGGATCAAGGCCGTTGGAGAAGAAGTATGAGAGATTGGCGGCAAAATCATCGATGTGCATCCCGCGTGACAGGTAATACTCAACGTAGGTGAACCCGTTGGAGAGCGTAAAGGCCAGCTGGCTGATCGGGTTGGCCCCGGCTTCGGCAATGTGGTAGCCGCTGATCGAAACGGAATAATAGTTACGCACCTTCTGCTCGATGAAATACTGCTGCATATCACCCATCATCTTCAGGGCAAACTCGGTTGAGAAGATGCAGGTGTTCTGTCCCTGGTCCTCCTTGAGGATATCCGCCTGAACGGTGCCCCGCACCGTCTGCAGGGTGCAGGCACGGATTTCCCGGTATTCAGTTTCGGACGGCTCCCGACCGTTTTTCTCCCGGAAGATGTCCACCTGCTGCTCCGTTGCGGCGTTGAAGAAAAATGCCAGCATCATGGGAGCCGGGCCGTTAATGGTGATGGAAACGCTCGTGTTGGGGGCGCAGAGATCAAACCCGGCAAACAGTTTCTGCATGTCATTGACCGTGCAGATGGAAACACCGCTTTCGCCGACCTTGCCATAGATGTCGGGTGGATAATCCGGGTCTTCACCGTAGAGGGTCACACTGTCAAAAGCTGTTGACAATCGTTTGGCGTCGTCATCCTTGCAGAGATAGTGGAAGCGGCGGTTGGTACGCTCCGGAGTCCCCTCGCCGGCAAACTGGCGCTTCGGGTCCTCTTCGGCCCGCTTGAACGGGAATACTCCGGCGGTGAAGGGAAAACAGCCCGGTGCGTTTTCGAACATGCACCAGCGCAGAATCTCACCCCAATCGGCAAAGTCCGGCAGACAGACCTTGGGGATACGGGTTCCGGACAGGGTCGTCGTGTAAAGGTCGCTCCTGATTTCCTTGTCCCTGACCTTGGTAACCAGCTGGTCGCGGCGGTAGGAGGCCTTCAGCTCCGGCCATTCCTGGAGAATCCGCTTCGGTTCCTCGTGGAGTCTGGCATTAAAAACGGTCAGCTGTTTGTCCAGTGCCGACTCTGCCGCCGAATCCCCGAGCAGTTCCCGGGCCCCGTTCAGCTGAAAGAGTCGCCGTGCCACACCGACCTGCTCTTTTACCTGCTTGCGGTAGCCGCGCACGGTCTGCACAATTTCGCCCAGATAGTGAATCCGGTCCGATGGAATGATATATTTTTTGAGGCTTTCCTTTTCCGTAACCGGCAGGGAGGAGTGCAGGGAAAGTCCTTTTTTGCTGTTTATGATCTCAATCAGCGCACGATACAGGACGTTGGTGCCCGGGTCGTTAAACTGGGATGCGATGGTGCCGAACACCGGCAGATCTTCATCGGCTCCGTCAAAGATATTACGGTTGCGCCGATACTGCTTGCGAACGTTCCTGAGCGCATCTTCGGCCCCTTTGCGCTCAAACTTGTTAATCGCCACAACATCGGCAAAATCGAGCATGTCGATCTTTTCCAGCTGGGTCGGCGCACCGAATTCACAGGTCATGACATAGAGAGAAACATCGCAGACCCCGACAACCCCGGCGTTCCCCTGACCGATGCCGCTCGTCTCCACAAACACCAGATCAAAACCGGCCGCCCGCACCACGTCAATGGCATCTTCAATTGCGGCTGAAAGCTCGGTCTGGGAATCACGGGTTGCCAGCGAACGCATGTAAATCCGGTTTGAATTGATGGAGTTCATCCTGATCCGGTCGCCCAACAGGGCGCCTCCGGTCCGCTGGCGCGACGGGTCGACCGCCAAAATGGCGACACTCTTCTCGGGAAAGTCCCGCGTAAAGCGGAGCACCAGCTCATCGGTGATGGAGCTTTTACCCGCGCCGCCGGTACCGGTTATACCGACGACCGGCACATCCTGAGCCATCCCCCTGATGGTATCCCGTAGTGCGCTGTATCCGGCGCCATGGTCATGGACCGCCTGCTCGGCCAGGGTGATCAGCGTGTTGACCGCACGGATATCCTGCTGAGCCAGACGGGCGGTTTCCGCCGCGATGTCCCGCTCGATGGCGAAATCGCACTCGGCAAGGATCAGGTTTATCATCCCCTGAAGCCCCATCCGGCGACCGTCATCCGGGGAAAAGATCTTGCGGACACCGTACCCTTCAATTTCAGCAATCTCGTCCGGCACGATAACGCCGCCGCCGCCGCCGAAAACCTTTATATGTCCTTCGCCGCGCTGACGGAGCAGATCGATAATGTACTTGAAAAACTCAACATGCCCCCCCTGATAGCAGCTGACCGCGATCCCCTGGGCATCTTCCTGGATGGCGGCAGTGACAATCTCCTCCACAGAGCGGTTGTGTCCCAGGTGGATAACCTCGGCACCCGATGACTGCAGAATGCGGCGGATAACGTTGGTTGCGGCATCATGGCCGTCAAACAGACTGGTGGCTGTGACAACCCGGACCTTGTGGGAAGTTTTGTACGGTTCGATTACTGGTGCAGTCATCTGTTTTCTCCTGTTCTAAACAATCATCTACGCTTCCAGGGTAAATTCCCATGCACACCAGAACGTTTCAGGGTGTGCGTCGGGCGGGCAGGCGATGCAGGTGGTCTTGATGCGCGGATCAATCGCCTTGGCGAATTCACTGTATTCTACTATGCCGACCGACTTGCAGGGGTGGTCAGCCAACCCTTTTCGTTTGCGAGCCGACTGCACCCTGCAGTCAAGCATCCGGAACACAACCCGCGTATCGCTCTGCTCAATGACATCCTGCAGATTAAGGCGGGCGTAAAAACGATGTTTCAGGCATTCCACCAGAGCCGGAATACCGCCGCCCGCCGTGAGCCCCAGACGATCCATTATGCGGCGTGCTTCAATAACCGTAAAATAACGCCATGCCTCGGTGTCAACATCAACGGCAACGTCCATCCCGTACCGCTTCTCAACCGCCTGAAACCAGACGCCATCGTGAGCCAGCCAGTTTTTGGCATCATCGACGATTATTTTTACCAGCTCTTCCTTGCTCAGTTCATACAGAAGGCGAACCCCTTCATCACCGGCACGTTCTGCACTTGACATATACTTTTCCCCTTCTGGAGTACTAATAGAACATCTTTTCAATGACTGGTCCGCGGCGCACTATATTCGTCAGTTTACGTTCAAGTCAAGCAGAAAAAATGTTCCGTTATATCCACTTTAAATAATTAATAGTTTTACACACAACAGGCCTGCGGGGCGTGAACCCCGCAGGCCTGGCAATCAATGATCACTCGCCTTGGAAATCCCCAAACCGGTAATCTGGCGCACTTCAATCTCGTCAAACATATCTTCGGCCCGGCGATCACGGAACAGCAGCGTCCCGATGATTGCCGCAATCAAACCGAGCGGCACAGAAACGATGCCCGGGTTTTTGAGCGGGAAGATCGGGGCGGTGAGGCCGACCATGGAGGTCTGGCCATTGTTTTTCGTATAGTCTGTACGTGATTTGTCCAGCAGTTTCAGATCCTTTTCCGCAAGCACGGCACCTTCTTGCTGCTTCTTTTCGAGAGTCGAGACAATCTTTTTGGCATCATCGGCGATTTTCTGCGGATACGTCATGACCGGTGAAATCACCACAAGACCGAGCGCTGAAATCGTTCCGACCAGCAGGGCGGAAATAACCCCGGCCGTATTAAACCGCTTCCAGAAGAGTGACAGCATGACCGCCGGAAAATTACCCGATGCCGCGACAGCAAAGGCCAGGGCAACCAGAGCGACCACGTTTTCTTTCTCCGCAGCAAGTCCCATGACGATGGCGGCCAGACCGACAAACAGAGAGGTGATGCGGGCAACCTTGACCTGGGTATGCTGATCAGCCTTGCCGTCCATGACGATATTGACATACACATCATGGGCGATGGCTGCCGAAGCCGCCAGGACAAGACCGGAGACAACCGCCAGGATGGTGGCAAATGCCACGGCGCAGATAAAGGCCAGGAACATGTCGCCGCCCAGGGAACCGGCACCACCGCCCAGCAGCTGGGCGAGGAGCAGGGTTGCCATATTCCCCCCCTTGTCAACCGAGCTGATCAGCTGGGGGGACAGGTAGAGGGCGGCACCAAAGCCGATGATGTTGATCAGGAAGAAGAACGAACTGTTGATGAACAGGGCGATAACGATTGATTTACGGGCCTCTTTTGCGCTCGGTACGGTAAAGAACCGCATAAGGATATGCGGCAGGCCGGCGGCGCCCAGCGCCCAGGCGATGCCGAGAGATACCTGATCAAGCGGGTTCTTGAGGAACAGGCCCGGCTCCATGAAACGCTGACCGTAATCAAATCCGGCCTTGGGCAGGGCATCTTTAAGTACGTTCATCCGGACATGATCCTGAATAAGCTGATTGCCGACGATGTCCGTGAAGAAGCCGACCGGGTTCATACCGGCTTTGGCCATGACCAGGAACGCCAGCAGCACGGTGCCGCTCATGAGCAGACCGGCTTTGATGATCTGCACCCAGGTGGTGGCCTTCATGCCGCCGAACACGACATATCCGACCATCAGAATGCCGACGCCGATAACGGAAACGCGGTAGGGGATATCAAGCAGCACCTGCATCAGCTTGCCGGCACCAACCATCTGCGCGATCAGATAGAACAGCGACACCGTTACGGTGGAGATGGCTGCCACGGCGCGCACCGGTTTCGGAGCGGTGCGGAAGGAGAGAATATCGCCCAGGGTAAATTTACCGGCATTTCGGCACGGCTCGGCTATAACCAGGAGAATGGCGATAAACGAAAACATGGGGCCGACGGCGTACATGAACCCGTCGATGCCGTACAGTGAGATCAGGCCGGACATGCCCAGAAATGAGGCCGCTGACATGTAGTCGCCGGCGATGGCCCAGCCGTTCTGCAGACCGGTGATTCCCCCGCCAGCGGTGTAGAAGTCGGAGGCGGATTTTGTCTGACGGGCAGCCCAGATAACAACACACAGGGTAATGCCGATGATTGTCATGAACATACTGATGGTAATGGCACGATTCGGCTTAACCTTGGTGGGCATTCCTCCGGTCGGCGCAGCAGCCTTTGCCGCCGGTGCGGCAGCAGCGGGCTGACCCGGAACAGCGGCGGGAGCTTGCAGTGCAGAAGCGGAGGGCTGAACAAGCGCTGCCCCCTGGGGGGCCTGCTTTGATGGTTCTTCGGCAAAACCGGGCGCCGCAAGAAGAAGTGTAAGCATCAGTGCTGATAGAATTTTAGTAAACATGTGTCCGCTCCCTATTGGATTTCTTTGACGAGTTCGTCAGTCAGTCGGTCAAAATCGCTGTTGGCGACCTTCGTGTAGTACATGGCTACAAAGATCGCGACAAGAAACTGTGACAGGATAAACAGATAGCCGAAGTTAATGACGCCAATCAGCTTGATCTTGAACAACGACGGAAAATAGCCGGAAAGAAGCGGCAGGGAGAAATAGTAAATTGACGCCGCAATCCACCAGCCGAACAAAAACACCCTTTTCTTTCGTTTCAACTCCAGATACTTCGGGTTCCGCGCAATTTCGCTCCAATTGTAACTTTCTTTTGACATAGCCCCTCCCTTTCAAATGATGTACCGCATGATTTAGTCGTCCTGCATTATAGATCCGGTGACCGATTCACCACTGATAACCAACAGTCGTGAACATGACTGATTTTTCTTTTCCCCAAACCAAAGTTAACCTGTGCGCAAAATATATATTCCGTTTACGTGCATGTCAACAAAAAATATAATGGGTTTATAAATATTTTTATTTCACTGTATTGAGTAATGAAAATAGGTACCTGACTTACTTCACAATGCCTCTGGTTTTCGAAGCAACACCACGTGTTTACGACGTTTGTTGACGTTGTTGTAAATTGTCTTATTGACAAAACGATTATTCGGACATAATAACTGGTAACATAATGGAGAGATAACTCGAGGCGGGTGTATGACAAAAACAGAAGAAAACAGCCAAATAATCGCCATAGGCGACCTTGCAAAGAGCATCGGGCTGACCACACGAACGCTCAGATACTGGGAAGAGGTCGGCATAATTGAAACAGAGGAACGTGCCGGCGGTGCAATCAGGGGGTATTCGCCCTATTACGTACGGCGCATTAAATTTATCATGAAGCTGAAGGACCTTGGCCTGACCATCAGGGAAATGCAGGACCTGTACGTGGCGTATGGCGAAGCAAAAGAGACCGACCAGATGATACCAAAACTTGTCGGTATTCTGGACCGGCATGCGCAGCTGGTTGACGAAAAGATTATGAAGCTGCATTCCCTGAAAAATGACATTATCGAATACCGGCAGAGAATAGCCGCCAAATATTCTGCCAGCAACGGCTAACACCGCAACGCACGGCGTACCTTTGCAGACAGGCGATGCGGCCGCATCTGCCAGAAACAGCTTGTGTTTACTGGACGTACTGGGTAATCTTGGCCGCAGCAGGGAATAATGCTCCCGGCTGAAACGGCATCATACATAAGGAGGAGTGCGCAGATGATGACAAAAGAGGAAGCACGGGAGTTCACAAACCGATGGCTGCCGAAATGGACCGGGAACAAGCCGGAAGAACTTCTGGCATTCTACGCGGACGACGCTTTTTTTCTGGATCCGGGGCGCCCGCTGGGAATCAAGGGGAAAGAGGCTCTCTTTGCCTACTTCACCAACGTGCTCAGCCATAACCCGACCTGGGTCTGGAGTCAGGTTGAACCGATTCCGATCGAAGGCGGCTTTCTGAACAAGCTGGCGGCACACATCCCGGTGGGAGATATAGTGGTGGAGTGTGTGGGACTCTGTTTCCTGCAGTTTAATGATGAGGGGAAAATCAAACGGAATGAAATCTATTTTGACCGAACTGAGCTGATCAGGGAAATCAACAAATATCGTCAGTCATTTGCGCATTAATGCGTCTGCGGTTCGGCCGTCCGGGGAGAGGAGATTCCTCGGACGGCCGCCCGCTTACCCCCGTGTTCTCCAGAATTTTCCCAGTTCCTCTTCCGCCCGCCGAAAATCTTCCAGATCAAGCTCCAGGTCCGGCGTCCAGGGGCGGTGTTTGTAGTACATCTTATCGTAATACCCTTCAATAAGACCCCGGGCAACTCCAGCCACATCCCACCCTTCAATCATGCTTTTCAGCTCGGCATACCGGACAGACGGAAGTTTTTTTCTGATCCTTTCAAGCGCCTCCAGCATTGCCTCCCGGTATTCGGGACGTGCGTACTCGGCGGTAAGCCGCTCCACACGGGTGTCAAGTGCTGCATGACACCAGACTTTGCAGCTTTCCGCCATGTTCCGGTACAGATTTCCCGGGAGGGAATATTTCCCGATGCGCTGACTTTCCCCCTCCAGCACAATCGCCCTGTCTGCCGGCAGGCGCCGGAACGTATCCCACAACGTGGTTTCAAAATATTTCTGGGAAACGTTCTGCTCCAGCCCGAGAGCGCCGAAAGCGGAGCCCCTGTGGCAGGCGAGCCCCTCAAGATCAACCGTTGCCCAACATGCAGGGTCAAGACCGTTGATGAACGTGGTTTTTCCGGTGCCGGTCATACCGTGCATGACAATCAGGCGGGCGGGGAAGTCGCACCGTTCAAAATAATCAATGACATGGGCGCGAAACGTTTTATAACCGCCCACAAGCTGTCCGACCGACGTGCCGCACATTTCCACCAGCATGGCAACGGAGAGGCTGCGCAGCCCCCCGCGCCAGCAGTAGACAACAATCGGGCGACCATCTGCCAGGGCAAGAATCCGGTCAACCATGTGGTAAAACCGGGGGCAGGAGAGTTCCAGCCCCCGCCGTCTGGCCTCGACCGGCCCGATTTTTTTATAGACCGTGCCCACCTCCGCCCGCTCTTCGTTGGTGAGAAGGGGTACGTTGTGGGCGCCGGGAAGGTGATCCTCCGCAAACTCCAGCGGAGTTCTCACATCAATGAGGCAGTGGCTGTCAATAAGCTGGGGGGTAAACGGAATTTTAGCCGGCATTATGACTGTTCTCCAGGAACTCTATCCCGCAGCATCAGAGCGTCACAACACTGCCAGCGTCCTTCATACCGGTAACTATTTCCAGCATGTTGGTAACCTCGCCAACCTGCAGTTTATCCAGAATATGGAAGTACGCCAGGCAGGCTCCGCACGCCGAAACGTGAACACCGTTCGCCGCCAGTTCCTGTAAAACAGGCACCGCTTCAGACCCCTCTGCCGTGAAGCTGACGCCGCTGTTGACAAAAACAACGCGCCAGAGATCCGGCCCCATCTCTTTCAGGGTTTTAAGAAAATTAAACATCAGCATATCGCCCAGACCATCATCACCATGGCCCATGTGAGTGGACGTCACCAGCACCATGATTTTCCCTGCTCCGGTCTCCGGCTTCTGCGCTGCGCCCGGCACGAAAGCCGCTGCGGGGACGCCGACACCCTCCCCTCTCGTACCGACAATCCGAAACTCACTTCCCTGCACTTCAAAGTGGACCCGGTAATTTTGATGTTCCAGAAAGCGGCTGACATTCTGCCGGGCGGCATCATTATCCACGCGCACCGCTATGGTGTCAGGGGTCTCATTGCTGAGCAGATCCCTCACCTGCAGCACCGGAGCGGGGCAGGACAGACCGCGACAATCCAATTCGTTTACCACGCAAACCTCCCGTTTTGGTTATTCCACAATAATCCGCTCAACCGGTTCGGCAACCACTTCACCGACAATCACAGCGGCTTCGACCCCGTTCGCCCGCAGGGCATCAACCAGCCGCTCCGCAGCATCAGCCGAAACCGCGATCAGCAGCCCCCCGGAGGTTTGGGGATCAAACAGCAGATCCTGCACGCTCCGGGCTACTTCGGGGGCAAAATCAACGAACGGGCCGCGAAAGCTCCTGTTGTTGTAGGCACCGGCAGGTATCAGCCCCATGGCCGCCCACTCCAGTGCCTCCGGGTATATCGGCACATCAGCCCCCCTGATGCGCACCCCATGGCCGGAGTCCACCACCATCTCGGCCAGGTGTCCCAGAAAACCGAACCCGGTAATATCCGTACAGGCGTGAACCGGAAAATCCCGCATAACCAGCGCGGCAGCCCGGTTCAAGGTCGCCATCGCCCTCGTTACCCTGTCCGTCACTCCCCGGCCGGCGAGCCCCGCTTTGATAGCGGTGGCCACGATCCCCGTACCAATCGGTTTTGTCAGAACAAGGCAATCGCCGCACTGCAGGTTCCGTTTGGTCAGAATCCGGTCAGGGTGGATGTAGCCGGTCACCGAAAGACCATACTTCAACTCACTGTCCTCCACGGTGTGGCCGCCGACCAGAACGACCCCCGCTTCCCGCATCTTGTCCAGCCCCCCCTCAATGACCAGGCGCAGCACAGAGATATCCATGGTTTTGGCAGGAAAGGCGACAATATTCATGGCTGTCTTCGGCGTCCCCCCCATGGCATAGACATCACTCAGGGCATTGGCAGCGGCAATCTGGCCGAAACTGTAGGGGTCATCGACCATGGGCGGAAAGAAATCAATCGTCTGAACCAGGGCAAGATCATCCGAAACCCGGTAGACTCCGGCATCATCGGCACGGTCCAGACCAACAAGGAGGTTCGGGTCCACCGGCAGATCGAGGCCGCACAGCGCCCGGTCCAGTTCTCCGGGAGAAAGTTTGGCGGCACAGCCTGCGCCCTTGACGGTCTGTGTAAGTCGTACGGTTTCGCTGGTCACAGCACAGAATCTCCTGATGATGGTTTTCGTTCGGGGTGGCACTGTAACCGAAAATACGGCCACTGTCCACCATGGGCGCACCTCGCTGTTCACGTTACCAAAGAGCGTGCAGGGTCGCCGGCGGCTCGCCACAGGCAATCGGTTTTCAGCTCAGCACAAAACGCGCTTGTTATTGTTAAAAAATGATGCCCTCGCACAAAGGTCAAAGTTAACATAAGTATCTAATATTATTTAGTTATATGTGATTTTTTCCTTGATTCGCTGCTTGTTTTGTGGTACATTTCCCCTGTTAATTCATTCTGTTATGGGGAAATTCATGATTCACATCAAAGACCACAAACAGCGCGACATGTTCAATCCGTTTGCGCATCTCGGCCCGAAGCG
>CAIOXL010000188.1 GCA_903862245.1 uncultured Geobacteraceae bacterium
CTGGTTCTCTTCGCAAAGAAACAATACCACAAAATGCCATGAAGCTCAATTATTACGGCATGTTATATGTAAAAAAACGAGTATTCAAAACCTTGCATATACTTTTGCAAGAGGCTCCCATAAATAAATTATCATCGCCACTCACAAATTCTCACAAGTTTCACGGCACACATTTACCTCCGTGCAGCAACGAAAATCTCCTCATTGTGGTGCCGGACGATGTCCGTCACGGATTGGGCGCGGCACCGCCGAGCCCCTACGGTTTGATGTCATCTTGAATGCGAACTGGGGGTGGTTGTCTTTGATCCTCATCAATCGTAAGAATTCACGTGCAAAACCTTACCACCCCCGGCCCCTCCTAAAATAGGAGGGGAGTGTACGACCCGCCTTCAGTTGGTATCCTTTCCCAAATCCGAGCTTTTCACGGTTTTATGTGCTATACAGTAGCGAAAATCGGTCAACCTCATTCAGTCAGGATGTTATCGACATGCCCCTTCCCCGCATCACCCGTAAACGCCAACTCGTCCAGGGCCTGCTGATCGCCGCTGGGTTGCTGCTCCCGTTTGCTTCCATATCCGGCAATCCGTTTCTGCGTATGGACATTGACAAAATGACGCTTTTTCTGGCCGGGATGCCGCTCCGGATTGATCAGTTTTATCTCCTGCTGCTGGTGATCCTGCTGATTGTTGTTTCCTTCCTGCTGGTGACGGCGGTTCTGGGGCGGGTCTGGTGCGGTTGGCTCTGCCCGCAGACGGTGCTTAACGATCTGGCGGAACTGCTGGGACGCACAAGCCGGAAACAGGTTTCCCCGACTGTCGCTCGTGTGACGGAACACGTTGTTGCCCTGGTTATCGCCAAACTGGTCGCCTTCAACCTGTTCTGCTGGTTCATGCCGCCCCGGCAGGTCGCCTCGAACCTCCTCCATTTCTCCGATCATCAGCTCATGTTTTCCTCGTTTCTGCTGCTGACCCTGCTCGGCTACCTCAACCTGATTCTGGTCAAGCGGAGTTTCTGCCACAGCTACTGCCCATACGGACGGTTTCAGACCGCTCTGATGGATGCCGGCACCCTCAATCTGTCGTTTCTGGAGGAAAGCCGTGATCGCTGCCTCCGCTGCAATGCCTGCATCAAAACCTGCCCCATGGGGATTGATATCCGCACCGGATTCCAGGTCGAATGTATCGGCTGCGGCCGCTGCATCGATGCGTGCCGTGGTGTCATGGAGCGGCGGCCGGATGGTTTCGGTCTGATTGACTACCGTTTCGGCACCGTGAAAGGGACCCGCTTCCGCATGGGGAATACCACCATCGCACTGCTGACGGTGACCCTTCTGCTGGCGGGGGCGCTGGTCTGGGGGGTGGCGAACAGAAGCGAGACCGCCTTTGCTGTGCAGCGGGTGGCAACGGCCGACTCCCGCACCCTGCCGGACGGCTCCGTGGCGTACCCCTGGCGGGCGATTATCGGCAACCGTTCCGAATCCCCCCGCGTCTACTCCCTCCGGATTGCCGGCGGGACAGTCGGCGGAGCCGAGTTGCTTGGTCAGATCCGTGATATCTCCATCGCAGCCAACCAGCACCGGGATGTTATCTTCATGATCCATATTCCCCGCAACAGCACCCCCCCGGCAAAACTCCTGCTTGAACTGGTGAACGATGGCCGACCAACGGCGGCGGTGACCGTTTCGCCATGACCCTCTTCGCTGAACAGACCTGCAGCCACTGCGGCATCAGTTTCCGCTGGAAGGGAATCAGCGGTGACGGCGACACAGGCACCCTCTTCTGCTGCCGGGGCTGTCAGGGGGCGCACCGGATGATCTGCGCCGCCGGGCTGGAGGATTTTTATCTCCGCTCCGGCCGGGCGGTTCCGACGGTGGCCGAGGCGCTTCCCGCAATCTTCAACGATGCCGACCTGGCCCGTCACCTGATACCGGAAGGGGATCTCTGCCGGTTCGACATCCTCATCGGCGGCATCACCTGTCCCGCCTGCGTCTGGCTGCTGGAGCGGATGCTGGTCCGGGTGCCGGGGGTTGAGCATGTCAGCATTTCCTACAGCGGCGGCATCGCATCGCTCCGCTTTGACCCGGCGCGGGTTACGCCGCTGGAGCTGTTCTCCGTAGTCACCCGTCTCGGCTATGCGCCGCGCCCCTATTCGGCCGGCCGGTCGGAACAGGACGCGCAGCGGGAGCGGAATGACCTGCTGCTCCGTTTCGGTACGGCGCTCTTTCTCACCATGCAGCTCATGGCCTACTCCTACGCCCTGTACGCCGGCTATTTTCAGGGGATGGGGGAGGGGATGAAGCTGTTTTTGCAGTATGTTTCGCTCCTGGTGACAACGCCGGTGGTGTTTTACTCCGGCTGGCCGTTTATGGCCGGCGCCTGGCGTTCGCTCAAAACAGCTTCCCCCGGCATGGACCTGCTCATCGCCATGGGTGCGCTGTCGGCCTGGCTTTACAGCGCCTGGGCGCTGCTGCATGGTCAGGAAACCTATTTCGAAAGTGCCGCCACCATCGTTACCTTTGTGCTGATCGGTCGTCTCCTTGAGCTGTCGGTGCGGCGTCGCGCCATGTCCGGCATCAGTTCCCTGTACACCTCGTCACCCCAGCGGGCGACGCTGCTGCGGGAAGGGGGGAGCTGCACGGTGGCTGTTGGAGAGGTCAGACCGGGGGATCTGCTGCTGGTCCGGCAGGGGGAGCGCTTTCCGGTGGATTGCCTGATTCTGGAGGGTGAAACGGAGGTGGATCAGTCCCTGGCCACGGGCGAAAGCCAGCCGGTTCTGCTGACCGGCGGCGATGAAGTGCGCTCCGGCTGTGTCAACGTGGCGGCACCGGTGACGGTGCAGGCGCTCCGGCCGGTGGGGCAGAGTTACCTCATGCGGGTGGCATCCCTGGTGCAGATGGCACAGGCCGGAAAACCGGGGCTGCAGCAGCTGGCCGACCGGGTTTCCGCCTGGTTCGTGCCGGCGGTTATACTGCTGGCACTGCTGGTCTGTGCGGGGCGTATCCTCTATTTCGGGGACAGCGCCGCTGTGGCGGTTATGTCGGCCCTGTCGGTTGTTCTGATCGCCTGTCCCTGTGCCATGGGGTTGGCGGTTCCTGCGGCGGTTCTGGCTGCCTGCAGCCGCTCGGCAGCGCTCGGCATTATCCTGCGGGGGGGGGATGTCATTGAACGATTGGCGACGACCGATTATGCCCTGTTCGATAAAACCGGCACGGTAACCCGTGGTCTGCCGGGCGTCATCCACTTTGAAACATACTCCGGCATTGCCGAATCGGCCGTTCTCCAGGCGGCAGCGACGGTGGAGGAACAGGCCGCCCATCCGCTGGCCCGGGCCATCGTCCGGCACGCGGCGGAGCAGGGGTATCAGCCGGAGCCGTGCCGTGATTTTCACGCCGTGCCGGGACGGGGGATTTCAGGATTTCTGCCCGGTGGCGAGCGGGTGCTGTGCGGCAGCGGTCTGTTCCTTCAGGAACAGGGGATCTCTCTGGCTGCCGAAGTCTCCTCCGCTGGCTCCGCAACGGCGGTTCTGGTCGCCATTGACGGCCGACAGGCCGGGCGTTTCCTGCTGGTCGATCAGTTGCGGGAGGGGGCAGGGGCTGCCGTTTCCGGACTTGCGGCGGCGGGGATTGCCAGTGCCATCATCAGTGGCGACCATCAGTTCACCGTGGACCGTATCGCCGCAGAGGTTGGCGTTGCGACCGCCCTGGGGGGGATGACGCCGGATCAGAAGCTTGTGTATGTCAGCGAACTCCAACTGCGGGGGGAGCGGGTCCTGATGGTTGGTGACGGCGTCAATGACGCACCGGCCCTGGCCGCCGCCACGGTCAGCTGTTCCCTGTCCGGATCAAGCGACATCGCCCTGGAAAACGCCGATGTCATCATCACCGGCGGCGACCTGTCGCGCATCGCCACGGCGTACCACCTCAGCCGGGCCACCATGAGGATCATCAGGCAGAACCTTGGCTGGGCATTCGTGTATAATCTTGTTGGCATACCGCTGGCCATGTCCGGACACCTTACCCCGGTGTACGCCGCCGTCGCCATGACCGCCAGTTCACTGCTGGTATCTCTCAACTCTCTCCGTCTCATGAGGTTCAACCGCCATGGATGAAAGCCTGATTATTCTGATAGTGCTGTCGCTGTGCCTCGGTACGGGGTGCTGGCTGGTGTTCATCTGGGCGGTCAAAAAAGGTGAGTTCGATGACGTTGAAAAGCCGAAGCACCGGATGATGGATGATGATTGATGCGGTCATGATTGACATCGTGCCGTTCTATGATAATGAGGTATCTTAACCGATGCACGCGTCATCATGTTTCATGTATTGAGGCGGTCCACGAGCACACCCATGCGCAAAGCACAGATCACACATATCCTCAAAATTGCAGCGTTGGCCGGCGTTGGTGCTCTGTTGCTGCTCCTCGTCTCCCTTTTGCTGCTGCCCTCTTTTGTTAACAGTCAGCCCGTTCAGAACAAAATCAAGCAGTCACTCTCTTCCTCCCTCGCGCGTCAGGTGGACTGGTCTCACCTGGCCGTTTCCTGGTCCGACGGCATTACCCTCTCCGCCATCCATCTGGGTGACGGTGCCGCTCCGCTGCTGAAAGCAGACATCGAACAGATTCGCATTATTCCCGCCGTCGGTCGCACCGCTGGCGGACGCTTCGGCATTGATCTGGCCGTCCGGGTGCACTCTGTGCGTGCTGAGCTCGCTCCCGGTGCGGCGAAACCTCCCGTATTGCCAGCGAAAGATCCGATGACCCGGGTGGCAGAATTAATCCAGCGCCTTCAGGGGGTGGACCTGCCGCTGCCGGTGGATCTGCGGGTTACCCTGGACGCTGCGCCGATTCAGATCGGTTATCAGGCACCGGGGCGGTTGCTCCGGCTGAATGATGTGACACTCCGGCTTGATATGCCGTCTCTCGCTGCACGGCCGGTGTCCGCTGCGTTGAGCGGCCGGGTGTCGGTGGACGGCCGCCAGACCGATGCGGTGCAGCTGCGTGCCACGGTGAGTGATCTGGCCGCCGGTGCGGGGCGAATCCGCCTGGCCCCGGCGCTCTTCGACGTTTCTGCCACGGCACCAGGGGTTACTATGACGCTGTCCGGCGGACTCGACCGGACGGACGGGTTTACCGGGCGGGTGAATCTTGATCTGCCGGCAGTTCTGGCGGTGGCGGGGCCGCTGCTTCCCCCGCAAACTCCGCTGCTCACGGGGCATGTGGCGTTTCTGCTCCGGGCCCGCAGTGATGCAGAGCGTGACCTGCATGCCACAGTGACCGCAGATGCCGGCGGGGTGGCGGCCAGTGGCGGTTCGCTGAGGGCAAAACGGGTTGGTCCGCTTGACCTGAAGCTGGTGCAGCAGATCGTCACCGACCGCCGTCGCCAGCGGGTCGAGTTCCCCGGCGGCTCCCTGAACGTGCCGGGACTTGCCACCGCTGCATGGAGCGCAGCCGTCACCAATCCTTCCGCACCGGGGAGGACGCTGGATCTGCACTTCGGCCCGCTGCGTCTCGATCTGGCCCAGGCGAGGGCCCTGACTGCACCTTTTATTCCCGCTAATTCACCACTTAAGGACTTTTCCGGGGAACTGCTGCTCCGCTCTCTGGCACTGCACCTTGCCGGTCCGGGGAATACCGGCGATCTTACGGTTGCCGGTTTCGGTGTGACGCTCCCGCACCTTCGATTGGCGCTGAAACAGGGAGAGTTTGTCGCGGAGGGTGTGGAGCTGCGTCTCGAAAAGGGAGAATGTCCCCTGACCGCCGGACTGCCGACACGGCTGACGTCTGATCTGCTCTGGAGCATCACCTCCGCTGCGCTCTCCGGCAGGCAACCGCTTTCCGTCAGCGGGGCGCGCGGCACAGTCGGGCTTGTGCTTGATGACCTCACCCTGAAAAACAGGTCACCCCGCGCCTTCACCGCATCCGCCACCGTAACCCAGACGCTTGACCTTGCTCACGCCTCCCTCGGTACGGCAGTTGTCGCTGACAACGTGCACCAGCAGCTCCGCCTGCTGCTCCGCGCCCCCCTGAGCGGCATCATTGAAGCCGACCTCCCGGAATGTTCCCTTTCAGTCGGTTCACTGCGTGGTGCCGCTGCCGGAAAAACGCTTGCTCCCCTGCCGCTCACTGCGACCATGACGGCTGCCGGGCTCCGTCTGCCGCCCGGAACGGACGCGCGGCCATCGCTGCAGCGCGCCGCAGCGACAGTCACGGCGGGCGATTTCCTGCAGTTTGCCGCCAGGGGCTCCTTTTCGGGAACAACGGTCACCACCGGCGGCAGCGCCCGGCTTGACCTGGGGCGCATGATGCCGTGGGGTGCCCCGCTGCTGCCGCCCGGTGTGTCGGCTGACGGTAGCGCCACCGCGACCTGGAATCTGGCCGGACCGCTGCCGGGGAAAATCTCATCCCTCGGCACGGCACCGCTGCGAGCCGCCAGGAGCGGACTGTCACTGTTTGACAAATGCGAATTGGCTGTAACACTTGATTCCATATCCGCAACGCTGCCATCGGCACGGGGGGCGATCCGCCTGGCCGGGGTACGCACCGGCCCCGACCTCCGTTTCATGTCAACAGCCAGCGGTGAATCGGTCCGGATCGGGGGGGGAGTACAGTTCTCCGGTATTGAAGGGGGGATAGCCCCCGCCCAGCATGGCACCTTCACCTTCAATGGCGAACTGAAAGGGTGGCGGGATCTTCACCTGAACCAACTGCTGAAGCTCGCTCCGCTGAATTTTTCACAGGAAGCCGAGCTGAATGTCAGTCATATTGATGCAGTGCTGGATGAAAAGGCGCCGTTCAGCGCTGCAACCCTGCTCAAACGATTGGATGCCACGCTGTTCGCCGCCGTTGATGGAACATTTTCCCGGGAGCAGAAACAGCTTGTCCCGGGCATTGACGTGGCGGGGGGAATAAAAAGCGGTGTCCGAATTGAGCTGAGCGGCGGCCGTGAACTTGCTCTGCGCGGATTTCTGAACAGCAGCGATTTTGACGTTCAGCTTGCCGGCGGGACAAAGATCGAAGGGATGCGTTCCTCAATCGAGATCAACCGGGTGTATGCCCTGTCAGCACCACAGGGTGAGAGCTGGACGCCGCTTTCCATGGCGCTTGTCCGCCCTGCGGGTGGTACCGGGGCCAATCCGGGAGGGGCCGATATTCTTGGCAGAATCAACAGCGATCTGCGCGGCGTTGTGCGGGGTGGTCGTTCCTTCTCGATCCGGCGTGTCACGACCAAAGTCTCCGGTCTGCCGCTGGAACTCTCCGCCCTGGAGGGTGATCTGCTGTTTACCGGTGAAAAGAGCGGGGTAAGTTTCTTCCAGGCGGATCTGCTGGGGGGGACGCTCCTGGCGAACGGACTGTTTGACCTGCGCCCGGAGATTCCGGTTGCCGCCGCCTCCGGCTCATTTTCACATCTTGATATGTCCTATCTGCTGCCGAAGGAAAGCGTCAGGCGGCAGGCGGGGCAGGATACGGAGATCACCGGAGAGATTCGCCTCACTGCTCCGTTAACATCCGAACAGCGTGAGCTGTTCGAACAGCTCCGGCTGACGCTGAACCTGCGTAAAATTGGAGCCGATACCATCGAGCGGGCGCTTTTCTCTCTTGATCCGTACGAACGTAATGAGCAGCTCGTTGCCCAGCGTAAGATGCTTCGTCTGGGACGGCTGAAGGGGCTGCGGGCCGTTGCGCTGGACGGGGCTTTCAGCATGGAAGGGGAAGCGGAAATCAAAGGTGTTGCGGTTGACCTGCCGAGGGTTGAGCGGGTGCGTATTTCAGAGCTGCCGCTGCGCCGGGAGCTGGTTGCCAACAGGAAGGGCATCATGGCCCTGCGCGGTGTTCTCGACCTGCTGCGCGCCGATTCTCTGGTGGTCGGGCCAAAGGGTGAATTGTCATTTAAGCGGAGGATGTATGTGCAATAGATTATTCGGTGAGGCTCTTGCGAAAGTCCAAAAATGCCCCCTCCCCCCTGGCGGGGGAGGGTTAGGGGTAGGGTGTAATGATATCAGTAAGTTGCAACTTCACCCACCTCACAACCCCCTCCCGTCAAGGGAGGGGGAGAATTGTTTTAAGACTTTTGCAAGATCCTCCGGTTTTTATATTTTATTAAACACAGAGACACGGAGACACAGAGAAATACAACCTGAAAAGCTTGATGAAAACCAGGGGATCTTCTCTCAATTAGTTCTTGTTCTTAGTCGTTTCAATAAATTTTTTTTGGTTTCCTCCATGTCTCTGTGTCTCTGTGTTTCAACGGTTTTATCCGGCTGCACTCTGGCCAAGGTTGATGTCAATGTCGTCAGTGAACGGACGTCGCTGGAAAATCAGGTGCTTGGCACCTACAACAGTCTGAACGAGGATATGCTGCTGGTCGCCTCTGTGCGGGGCGTTTCTCCGACCGGCAAAATTGATGTACCTCCCCGCCATTCACCGGAGCAGGCTGATGGTGTCAGGGCCATGGAGACGATCGCATTCCATGCCGATGATGTGGAGGCCTTCAAGCGTTTCGGCTGGGTAGGGGAGAACCGGGAGGGACTGCTGACGCCATTCCCCCGTGAAATCCCGAAGGGAGCAACGGAAGAGCTGAAAACGCTTGCCGCCAACTTCGGTGATGCCGAATTCCAGCAGGTGGTGAAGGAGGTCAATGCATCGCGGGAGCAGCTGATGCTGCGGGTTGTGCAGACCAATGAAAACTTCACCAGCAAGGACCTGCCGGCCATCCGCACGGTCTTCGCCCGGATAAACCGCCAGAACAGCGCGCCTGGAAGCAAGGTGCAGGATGAGGATGGCCGGTGGCGAACATTATGAAACGGCAGCGGACAGTACAGAGCGTTCTTGAGAATGCCGTGAGCAGCGTTGACTCCCGTTTCAAAAAAACTGTGGTTTTCCGAGAAACGGCAGTCCAAATAACACGGAGCAACGGAGCAACTGAGAAATCAATAGCTTATGCACTACACAGCTCTCATCAATCGGGTGATTATCAAAAGAGATTTTTCAAAGAAGTGTTTTTCAGGTTTCACTCCGTTGCTCCGTTGCTCCGTGTTTCAACTGTTTTTTTTCGAGTTCTTTTCCCTCTGCTACTCTGCCTCTCTGTTTCAGGTTTCACCCTGCCGGAGCGCTGTTTCGCAGCAGCAGTGCCGCTGGGCGATGAACTGCTGGCACCGGCAGTTCCCCGTCCCGCACCCCGTTCCCGCCCGGAGACCTCCCCCCAGCCGGCCATCTTTACTTCGCGCCAGGTTCTGTACGTCACCCGCTCCGTTGACGGCAGCCGGATGGTGACTGTCGAGCGGGGCGACAGGGGTGATGAGCTTTGGCTGTACTCAGTTACCGCTGTGCCGGAGCTGCCGCGTCTGCTCCATTCAAGTCCGGTCCGCCTGGCCGCCCCGGCCCTTAACGCTGCCGGGACGCTCCTTGCGTTTGTTGATGCAGCAGATGATGTAAAAGGTGATATCTGGCTGTTAAACCTCGATAAACAAGATTCACTCCCCCGGCGTTTGACCGGCCCGGAGTCCGCTGACGATGCACCGGCGTTTTCCGCCGATGGCTCTGCTCTGGTGTACCATCGTCAGCTGCCGGGGAGCGATCGGCGCGAACTGGTGAGGATCCATCTCGCGGAGCTGCGCAGTGAACCGCTGCCGCTGGATATGGACGCCGCCTTTGCCGCCCCGTCACCGGACGGGGTGAGGTGGCTGTTCGTATCGCGAAAAGCCGACCCGGGCGGTGACCTCTGGTTGTGGCACGAGCGGGATGGTGCGGTTACCCGCCTGACGGCCGGGCCGGGACGCGATCTGTATCCGGTCTGGGAGGGGAATGATTCAATTCTGTTTTCCCGTCAGGCGCCCGCTGGCGGGGATGGCGCAGCCGGGCAGGAGTCGGGGCAGATCTGCCGGCTGCACCTTTCTCGCCCAGGCGATAATGGTTTTCCGTCGGTTTTTCCGCTTACTTCTACCGGTTTGCTGACGGTGGCGCCGCTTCCGGCCGGCCCCCTGTTTTACTTCATCGCCGGTCAGGCCGGTGGGGGGCAGGTGATGTCTCTCCCGGCATCGGGCGAGATTCCTGACCGCCCGACCGTGGCCGAACAGTGGGCACTGGCGCGCATTATTCTGGAACGTCAGCCGCCTGATCCGGCCCATGCCCGGCTGGCAGCGGCCCGAGTTCAGGCGCGGGAAGATGTGCCGACCCGTGAGGGTGCCCTTGCCGGCTTGGCGCTGGCGCACCTGATGGAACAGGGGGGTGAAACGGTCCAGGCCGGTGAACAGTATGCTGCTCTGGTCCGCCGCTACAGCAGTTTCCACCGTGAGGCCGCTCTGGCGAACATCGGCCGGATCAGGCTTTCGGCTGCGCAAAGCTGCCAGAATACCGCACAGCATCTGCGCTGCATGGAAACTCTCCGCGCTGCGGGGCAGGAGATGAAAGCCGCCGCAGACGGCGGTGGAGCGGACGCGACGGCCCGATATCTGATTGATTCGGCCCGCCTTCTGGCCGATTTCGGCTCCGGTGCTGCTGACCGTTTGAGCGCCGCCGGACTGGCTGAACAGGCTGCCGCTACTCAGGACGCCGGTCGTCCGCTGAGGGGCGAGGCCGCTCTGCGCCGTGCCCTGCTGCTGGCACAGCTTGAAGGGGGGGAGGGTGGGCGCGCTGCCCTTGTTCAAGTGGCGGCGGAATACGGCGACCAGGAAGAGTGGGCCGATGCGGCAATCGCTGCCGTTCTCGATCAGGCCTCTCCCCGTGAGACCCCCAATCCGGCGGCACTGTCGAAGCTGGCTGAACGGTATCGGACCGTGCTCCCCCGGCTGGCCATGGGGGCGTGGAACCGTCAGGGGGATGTGGCCTACCGGGCGAATGAGTGGGCGAAAGCCAAAGATTCCTATCGAACCGTGCTGGAAAAATTCCCCCCGCTGCCGACACCGACGGCCGCCGCGCGCTTTGCCCTGGCGGAAGTACTGTACCGGGAAGAGCGCTACGCCGAGGCCAAGGGGCTGTATGAAACGGAGATGAACCTGCAGCCGGAGGATTCTCCCCTGTACCAGCTTGCCCGTGCCGCCTATATCCGTAAAACCGTCGCTGCGGGAGAAAGTCTGTACCGCCTTGGTGAGGTCGCCGCTGCCCGGTCACTGTTTCTTGATCTGATTCGCTATGACGGGCGGAGTGTTGAAGCACATCGCGGCTATATCAAATCGGTTGCCGCCATGGGACAGGCGGACAAGCTGCTCGGCCTGTACCGCACCCTGCTGCTCACCTATCCCGATGACCCGGTGCTTCTGTATGGCGCCGGGCTGACCCTAACCTACCTCCCGGGCAGGGAGCGGCTGGATGAGGCGGACCGGCTGATTGCCCGGTCGGCGGAGCGGATGCCGTCGTCGGAATATCCCCCCCAGACCAGAGGGTATCTGGCTGAAATTGCCGAAACCGTGTACGGCGAACGGGGCGGCCTGGAGCGGGCGCTTGCCCACTACCGCCGTGCCTGGCTGCTCAACCGGCCGCTGGAACAGCCGGAAAACCGCGCCAACCTTGACCTGAACATCGGCAATATCTCATTTCTGCTCGGCAGCAAGGGGACCGCCTGGAAGTTCTACAGCCAACGGCTGGCGGCAAAGATCCCCTTTGACAATCCGGATACGGAGCTGATCTTTCAGCAGCGCTATGCCGCCGTTGCATTCCAGATGCATGAAAAGGAAGCGCCGATCTCCGGCTATCTCCGGGCACTTGGAGTGGCGGAGGCGCGTCTGATGCCATCCCGTCCGCTGGAGCTGTTCGGCCGATTGACCCGGCGGGTGGTGGAACGGCTCTTCTCCGGTACGGAACATCCCCCCCTCGCTGAGGCGGCGCTGGCTGAACAGCAGGCCATCACCGCTGAGCTTGAACGACTGGGGGGCTCTCCTCCGGACGCCCCCCCCTCAGCCGGCTGGAGCCGCTTTGACAGGGCGCTGCGTACCCTGCTGGAACGGCAGCGCGCCCTGCTGGCCTCTGCCGCTTCGTGGAACAGGGAGGCTGCCGCTAAAAGCGCCGCCGAACTGGGCGGCATGTGTGCCGGGGTGGAACGGGAGCTTGATGCCGTGCCGCGTCTGGTGGAAACGACGGCGGAGATTCACGACCGCCTTGGCCTGGCTTATCTGGAAGCGGACCGTTTCAGCGCCGCACGGGAACAGTTTGACGCCGCCTTCCGGTTGAACCGGGGACTTGGCTTCACCGGGAATCTCGCTGCCAACCGCCGCTCGGCCAGTATTGCCGCATACCGGGAGGCCCATGCCGCTTCCGGCGATGAACAGCGACGCTTGCTGGTGGTCAGCCGCGATGGCTTTACTGAACTGCTGAAACTTATTGCCGCGTATCCGCCTGCCTCAAAAAAAGGGGCGGCACGGAGCGGCGGCCTTCTGGAAATTTCGCTGGATATCGCCCTGGATAAAGGGGGTGCAACCTCTGCCGCCTTCGGTTTCTCTGCCGATCAGGAAAAACGGCTGGCTGAAATGTACCTGGCCCGCATCAATTCCGAGCTGGGAGATCCGGCTGCTGCGGCCGCTCTCCTCAACCAGCGCCTGCAGCAGTATCCGGCTGACGCCGCCAGAATCAGCCCGGCTGATCTGTATGGTGTCGGACTGCTGGCACACCGCGCCGCCCATGTTGCACATGCGCTGGGTGACCAGCGGGAGTCGGCGTCCGCTTTCAGGCGCTCGGCACTCCTGTCACTGCAGGCAGACAACCCGGTCAGTGCCATGCTCAATCTGATCAACTGGGGCCAACTGCTGGAGAACGACGGCGACCCGGCTGTCAGTGCCGAGTACCTTGAGCTGGAAGCACGGGTGTCCCGTCTGGCGGGGAGATTCCGGACAGCAGTGCCGCCGCTGGCCTTCAGCCGTTTTCACACTGATGCAGGGGTGCTGCTTGTCCGTCTGGCGATGGCGACAGCAGAAGGTGCCGGTCGTCAGGCGCTGATGTATAAAGCGCTGGAACATTGGGACAGGGCGCTGCTGCTGCCTGCTGACAGCGGCGACAGTGAACTGCGTCATCAGCAGCGGCGTCTCCGTTCGGCGGCCCGGCTCAACCGCGCTGAAGTGCTTGCGTCGCTCGGCTACGGAGACGCCGCGCGGGAGGCTCGCACTGCCGCGCTGGAGGAGGCCCGCACCGGGGCATCATACTCATTTGAATGGCGCGCGCTCGCCTCCCTTGGCCGCTATGACGAGGCGCTCAGCGTACTCGGACAGCTCCCCCTGACCGAGTATGACCTGCAACCGGGGGAGTTGGTGGAACGTTTTGCTCCCCACCTAGAAAAAATTGCCGTTGCCGACCCTGAACAATCCTTTGCCCTGCTGGAGCGGTTGAGCGAACTGGAGCGGATTCAGCTGCTGGGGCGGGGGGCGCTTGGTCTGGCTGACCCGGCGGTAACCGGGCTATTTCAGGCTGCGGCGCCCCGTCTGGCTGAGATCGACCGGCTGCGCGCTGCTGCTGCCGGAGCTTCGGCTGCCGACAAGGAATATCTGCTTCTGCGCATCCAGCAGGAACAGGGGGGTGTTGACGATCTGTTCGGAGCGAAACTCGAACGACTCCCCCCGTTCTATGCGGGGGGGGGAGAATCAGTGCTGCGGCTGGCGGCGGCATCGGCTGAATTGAGCCGGCTCTCCCGTTTGTCCCCTGCTCCGGCCGCAGTCACGGCGGCCAGGCAGCGGCTGAACACCGTTCAGGCAACGAGTAAC
>CAIOXL010000189.1 GCA_903862245.1 uncultured Geobacteraceae bacterium
AGTTAATCCGTTTACCCTTAATGGCACAACGTATGCCGTTATCTCACATGAGGACATTACCGAAAGGAAGCTGACGTTACAAAAACTGCAACTGGCGCAAGAAGAGGCCGAGCGTGCTACCAGAGCCAAGAGCGACTTTCTGTCCACCATGAGTCATGAGATCAGAACCCCCATGAACGGGATAATCGGTATGTCCGAAATATTACGGGACAGCGGCTTAACTGACGTTCAGCGCGGTTATACAGAAATGATCCAGAGGAGCGGTGATAATCTGCTGACACTGATCAACGACATCCTCGATTTCTCCAAGGTCGAGTCCGGCAGAATGGATCTTGATCTGCTCGCTTTTGATCTGCGGATTACCCTGGAAGACAGTGCGACGATGTTTGGTCCCCGGGTCGCTGCTGCCGGATTGACGCTTCTCTGCCGTATTGACCCGGCAATACCTTTGTTGCTGAAGGGCGATCCCGGCAGGGTTCGTCAGATTGTTACCAATCTGGTCGGTAACGCCATCAAGTTTACCTCGTGCGGTGAAATTTCCATCAACGCATCACTTGAGTCAGATCAGGAGGGTGTTGCAACAGTACGGTTTGAAATTAAAGATTCCGGTATCGGTATCCCGGAATCCCGTCTTGATGCTGTTTTTGAACGGTTCACTCAGGCGGATGATTCCACCACCCGCAAATATGGCGGCACCGGCCTGGGCCTGGCCATCTGTAAACAACTGGCAGAGCTTATGGGTGGCGAGATAGGCGTTACCAGCGAAGAGGGGAAAGGCTCGACCTTCTGGTTCACTGCCCGCTTTGAAAAACTAAACGCCAATGAATTGCGCACCCCGCAGGGGGCTGCCACCCTGACGCGGGACGCCGCAGTCCCCGTCCCTGCAAAAATCGGCGATCTTACCGCACATATCCTGTTGGCTGAAGACAACAAAGTAAACCAGATCGTCGCTCTCCATAAGTTAAAAGAACTTGGTTACACCGTTGACGTGGTGGCGGATGGGCAGCTGGCGGTGGCGGCGCTGGCAACGGTTAAATATGATCTGGTGTTAATGGATTGCAACATGCCGAATATGAACGGCTTTGAAGCGGCGGCCGTGATCCGCTCTCAAAGTTCGGGGGTTCTCAATCATGAAGTTCCGATTATCGCCATGACCGCTAATGCGATGCAGACTGATCACGACAAGTGCCTTGAAGCCGGGATGGATGACTTTATATCAAAGCCGGTCAAAAAAGAGGTGCTTGCTGCCATTCTTAATAAATGGCTGATATCGGCCCACCCGTTACGGAGAAAAACCATTGCTGTTGGTAAACAGAATCTTGATAAACTTAAAAGCCTTACCGTGTTGTATGTTGAGGATGACGATGACACGCGTAAGCAGTACAGCGAGTTTCTGTCCCGTATGGTCGGCGTTTTGATAACCGCCAAAGATGGGGCGGAAGGGTTGGCCGCCTACCACCTGCACCATCCTGATATTATCATCACCGATATCAGGATGCCGGTGATGGATGGCCTGGAAATGCTGAAACAAGTGCATACCTTTGATGCATCAATCCCGGCAATTGTCTTGTCGGCCTTTGAAATAACTGAAGATCAGAGACAATCCGGGGGTCTCGGGGAGTTGAGACATGAATTGAAACCTCTCACCGGAACACAGTTACAAGTAACACTGCTGGAGTGTGCGGATGGACTTCGAGGCGAACGGCTACAACAAGGGTGGTGTGGAGATTTCGGAGGGTTACAATGACTGACAGTAAGCCCTCTCTCTGTGGATTGCCGACTGGTCGGGGAGTTACGGGTGATCTTAAACAAACGACAGAAATGTTTCATAGGTTTTTTATCGACGTGATCAGAAAAATTCTGAAGTATTTTGTCTTTTATCCGTATATTTTTGCTCTCATCCTCACGCATAAGCCTCAATCTGGTAAC
>CAIOXL010000190.1 GCA_903862245.1 uncultured Geobacteraceae bacterium
AAGTTGGCTAATGCCGCTACGGCAAGGCTACTAGGGCACCGCCAAACGAAAGAGGCGGAAACAGACAAGCCAAACCTAAAGTTGCAGTGGCCTGCTTCCTACTCTACTGCATCTTTGCGGCTAATTGATTTTGTCTGAAAGGCTACATGAAATGAGTAAAAATATAATCGAAACAACCGGTCTCACCAGAAGCTACGGTGATATCTGTGCACTGAAGCCTCTTGACCTGCAGGTCCAGGAAGGGGAGTGGCTGTCGGTTATGGGGCATTCCGGCTCCGGCAAAAGTACCCTCATGAATTTGGTGGGGGGACTTGACCGCCCCAGCTCCGGAACATTGTGTGTAGGTGGTCAAGATCTTCTTGCGCTCAGCGAAGACGGACTGTCCCGGTTCAGAAGGGAGTTTGTCGGGATCATTTTTCAGCAGCACCACCTGGTCCCCTACCTGACGGCGGTCGAGAATGTCATGATGGCTCAGTATTTCCACAGTGTTCCCGACGAGGCCGAAGCACGTCATGCGCTTGAGCGTGTGGGTCTTGGCCATCGCCTGAAAAACCGACCGGGAGAACTTTCCGGCGGTGAGCAGCAGCGTGTCTGTATTGCCAGGGCGATAATAAACAGCCCGAAACTGCTGCTGGGGGATGAACCGACGGGTAACCTGGATAACAAGAGCACCGTCATGGTAATGGAACTGCTCAAAGAGCTCCGCGCTGAAGAGCGTTTTACCGTTATCATGGTTACACATAACCAGGAGGTGGCGGCCTGGGGGGATCGGACCATTTATCTTGATGACGGGGTGCTGGTTCGGGAAGAACGGATGAACTCCTGATGGTTGCAGTAAAACTTATACCTCATATTCTGGTCTGGTTCAGTATTGTTGTCGTCCTGTTACGGGGATTTCCGGGACGCCGTTCAGCTGTGGTGGTTACATCGGGATTAGGGCTGCTGATCGGAACGGTCGGAGTTTTTACACTCCGGTCATTTCCGGGTGTAACTCCTTTCTTGATTATTAAGTCCGCACTGGGAGCACTGTTTTTACTTCTTTGGGGTGTTGCCGTTGCAGCCAATTATCGCGCCGATCGCGGAAAAGTGTCTTTCCGGGGAGAGCGTTTTTTTGCATCATTTTTTTATGCTGTCGCTGTTGCCGGTATTGCCACCGTAGTCGCCGGAGGCATCTCTGTCTGTAAACTGTCAGGGGCGGAAACCAGTGCGCTTACGTTAGGTCTTGTCATCTTGTCATCTTGTCCGCTGGTCTATTTTATTACCTATGCGGCCCGGTTTGCCGAAAAACGGCTGCCGAAATCATTCAGGGTTTCGCACCTTGGCATGGTTGTCTCTGTTGTTGCTCTCCTGCTGTTCAGTTCCTCTTCGATCCTTCGCCTGGACCTGTTTTCCCCCTTGAGTATGAAGGTAATGAAGGGCGTCCATGATTTTGTTCATCAGTTTATGGAGTCCATTCTCATCCCGGATCACCTCTTTATCAGGCCGGCTATATGGAAAACTATCGGTTTCCTGTTCGGCAAGGAGGTCGGTTTCTGGGGGGGGCTGGTCATCTGGTTTACTCCGGCACTGCTGATTCTTCTGGCCATAAACTCCACCCGGCTGCCGCCGGTCGCCCATATCCGTCAGGGAGCGCAGCGCAGGAAACTGCTGGCCGGAGCTCTCAGAGAACAGCGGCTGCATCTTGTCATGCCTCTGCTTGCGATTGTTATTTTTGCCGCCGCAGCGTATCAGAGCAGCTTTCCGAGTGTTGAGTATTGGGACCCCAAGCCGTTGCCGGTTACGGCAAACCAGGCGGGTGAAATTAGTATCCCGAAAAAGGGTGACATAAACCTCGAGGACGGGAAGCTGCATAAGTATCTGTATAAGCAGGGTGAACGGGAAGCACGCTTTTTTGTGCTGCTGAACCCGACGACAGGAGAATTTACGGTAGACCTTGATGCCTGCGCAATCTGTAAACCGGATGGCTATGGCCAGACGGAAGGCTCGGTAATCTGCTACTATTGCAAGACCCTCATACCCTTGGAAACGGTTGGTAAACCGGGGGGGTGCAACCCGGTTCCGGTTCCGTTTTCCGTTAAGAGTGACGGCGTGGTTATCGACGGGATAACGCTTATCAATAGTTGGGGGTCAACGGTTCAAGCGACGGCGCGGGTAAAGGAGGGGGGGAAATGAGTCGACTGCTCAACGTTATACTGACAGCTGTTTCATCCCGGGCTATTCCACCCCTTGTTATCGGGTTCTTTTTTCTTCTCTACATCGGGGTTGCATTTTTCACTGACGAGACCCTGATCGCCCTGATGGCCCTAACCCACGACAGTGTGATACTTGCCGCCATTCTTTTTCTGATTCCGCTCAACTATACACTCCGTATGGTGCGGGAAACGATGAAATACCGGAAAATGCGCACGGTAATGACCGGCAAAACCGCCGACGGTCGCGCTGAGCTGTTCGAGGAACAGGTTGAAATACCCCGTTCTCCGATGGCCCCCGCTGATCTGGAAAGCCGTCTTGCCGATGTGGGATACAAAACCGGCCGCTCGGAAAACTCACTTTCTGCCTGGCGGGGAGTCTCCCTCTTTCCCGCGCGGTTACTTTTCCTCGCCGGGACTTTTTGTCTGTTCACCGGAATTCTCGTCAGTATTACTACCCGCACCTCAAACCGTCGAATGGTCATTGAAGGGGAACCACTGCCGACACCGGGAGGAACCGGGGGCACTGTGGAGCGGATCTCTCTGGCACAGTCCTCCGGTCCGATATTGATCAGGGATCTGACCATGGAAGTCGCGCCGTCCAACTCAGGCTATGGCAAGAAAACCTTCGGGATATATCCCCCGTCCCTTTACGGCGGAGCTTTTATCTACCCTCGCTTTCTGGGTCTGGAGCTTCTTCTGCGTTTCTCTGCTCCCGGCATTCCGTCAGGCTACGAAAAAAAGTGCATTCTGAACTGCTATCCCCCGGGAAAAGAGCATAGCGAAGTAATTCCCAACTCACCGTATCGAATCGTGTTCAGCGTTCAGGAGCCGGCAGCCGGCAGTGAGCGCTACAGTTCATACATAACCGGCAACGTACCTCTTCAGTTCAAGCTACTTAAGGGGAGTGAAGTCCTCTTCACGGGGGGGGCGCCGATAGGCGGAGAGGTCGTACGCGACGGCTACCGGCTGGGTTTCCCAGGAATCAGACGTCTTGTGGTGACCGATTTTATCGGGGATTATGGCGTGTTCTTTATCTGGGCGGCGGGTCTTATTCTGGCTGCAGCCGGCTGTATCTGGCTGCCGGTGCGGCTTTTATTTCCCCGCCGGGAGATGTTTTTCAGGTTTGAACCTGATGTGACCTATGCCTGTTCCCGTGCGGAGGGGGGGGCGCGAAAACATGCAGGGGTGTTTCATGAAACTCTTGATTTGTTAAACGCGGGGAACGGGTGACTGCAAGAAGGCCCGCTTTGACTGTAACCAGTCGATCTTTCAGTTTCTGCCAACCACTTTGATAAAATCAAAAAGCGCATTGGCCCGTGTTTTATCCAGACGCTGCAGCTGGTGGTATTCCTGTAGTGCCATCTCAATATTCCCGCCAAAGAGAAACGCATATCCCAGACGATAATGACTTTCTGCGTCGTTCGGATTGACCCTGACGGCGTTGCGGAAAGCCTCGAGAGCCTCTTGATTTCTCCCGGCCATCTGGAGGGCGTTGCCGAGATTTCTGAATCCCTCAACCCCTTTCGGATTCAGCTGCACAGACATCTGGAAGTGCTCTATCGCTTCATTATTTCTGTTGTGCTGGGAAAGCAGAATGCCGATGTTGTTGTGTGCCATCCAGTTTCGCTCGACCGCCGTCAAAGCATGGCTGTACAGATCGTAACTGTTATTCCAGTAGCCGATCTGTCTGATAGTCAACAGAGAAAGAATCAGACAGATACCTGTCGTCGTACCCGCCATGAATACGTACCGGTTCCGCGATGTCCCCACGTACTCCGCAATACCCCACACGATCAGTAAGAAGAGTCCTGTCAGCGGAATATAGGTATACCGGTCTGCGAAGGCCTGCCCCCCGATTCGTATGAAGCCGATCACCGGCAGCAGTGTAATAAAGTACCAGAACCAGCCGAATGTCAGATACGGGCGTTTTTTCCATTGTGTGAGCGCCAGACAGGTAACGGCCGCCAAAAGCATAATTGCCGATGTGACCTTCAGGGGGGTAACCGCTGATGGCTCAAAGGGGTAGAACAGGGCGATATCTGCCGGCCAGAACATGTTCCGTATGTATGTTACGTAGGATATGAAGGCATTCCCGGCACACACCAGCAGTGATTGACTGTCACCCTCGGCAATCGCTCCGGCGGATCCCTGAGCACGGAGAGTGATAAGTGAGGCGACAGCAGACATGAGGAAAAGCGGGATTTTTTCTGCCAGAAGAAGCTTGTTACCCCGCCACCAGGTCTGCCCCTTGTCCGGACAGTTCGTGAAGCGCTGCAAAGGCCAGTAATCCAGCAGCAGCAGGACGAAAGGAAGGGTTACCAACATCTGTTTTGCCATCAGTCCCAAGGCAAAACATGCGAGAATGGGCAGATAGCGTTTCAGGTTCGGCGCGCCGGCATAACTGGCATAAACCCACATGGTCAGAAACCAGAACAGAGTGGAGAGGACGTCCTTTCGTTCGGAGACCCAGGCAACAGACTCCACATGAAGCGGGTGGATGGCAAACAGCAGCGCTACAACCATGCTTCTGCCGAGAAAACCGGTGAGCCGATGCAGGAAGGCGCAGAGAAGGACAGCATTCAGGACGTGGAGCAGCAGGTTGGTCCCATGGTGCCCTGCCGGGTTCAGGTTGAACAGCTCCACGTCAAGCATGTGGGAAAGCCAGGTAAGCGGGTGCCAGTTGCCTGCGTGAAATGCACTGAACGCCCAGGTGAAGCTCTGCAGGGTCAGCCCCTGTCGTACCGCCATGTTGGTGGTCACGTAATCAGTGTCGTCGTAGCTGACGAAGCCGTTCTGGAGTACCGGCCAATAGACGGCTATGGTAACAGCTGCAAGCAGACACAGAGCCAGCGGAAGCCGCCACTTTGAGACCGTTATGTGTGTAATATTTACCATTGGTAATAAACCTCTGTAAGAACTTGATGAGGGATGAGTTAGAACCGATAAGAGTTTCTCATCCCTCATCCCTCATCGCCCTACCGTGGCATCCACTGGTACCATTGCGGGGTGGCGTGGCTCAGGAACCAGGGAAAATCGTACGCGACGAAAATAAGTGCAGTTGCTAGAGCCAGCGGGATCCTGACACTGTTAGAACGGAAGAGCCGTAGCAGATACAGAGATAAAAGAACGCACAGTGGACTGATTACGGGGAATAGATAGCGCCCCTGCAGGGTGATTCCCGGCGTGCCATAGTAAAGATACGCGCTGTAGTTTATCTTGTACATTAGATACCCCGCGTAATAGCAGACGACAAGAAGCAGCCCGGGCGGCAGCCATCCTGATCGGCCCGGTCGCCAGCGGACGGCAAAGCCGAGGAGCGAAAGCGCTGTCAACAGGTAGAGCGGCAGTAAAAAACGGAACTCTTTTAACATCAGCAGATGCCCTTTGATTCCTGTAATGGTACCCACCATACTTTCGAACCAGACCCCGGTGTACTGCAACGGCCCCATCCAGAGTCGCGGATCCCTCTTCAGGTTTTCATAGTTCATCAACATGAAGAATGTATCCGATTTGTCTCCGGGGTGCTTGATGTCTCCCGCCATGATCAGAGCTTCCATGTAGGAAATTTTCTCTTCCGTGTAGAGCTGGAAAATTGTCTCCCGTGCTCCGATACGGTACTGCATGGCATTTCGAGATGAGACAACTTCCGCCATCCCGGGGTTAAGGGAGCCATAGGTGAGGTAATTTCCGGCGTAAAGCTGGATATTCAGCCCTAACGTCACAAGGATTGCCAGGGAATACAGCCACACCTGACTCTTCGACTCCCGTGCGTAGTTTTTCAGCGCGGCGGGGAACAGGGGGAGATGTTTCAATTCATGAGCAAGGAGCAGCAGTCCCAAAATCAGAACCAGGGGGAGGAACGTCACTTTGGTCAGACAGCCGGCCAGCTGGCAGAGGATCGATGCAGCGAGCAGACTTCCTGAGCGCTCCTTGAAAAAGGCAAAAAGATAATAGATTGCCATGGCAGCCAGCAGATTGGTCAGGTTGTCGTATGATACCGAAGCGGACAGCAGCGAAAACATCGCGGTATTGGTCATGACAGTGATTACAAGAATCAGGGTAAGGCGATCATTACTCAGAAGGAGCAGGGTTTTACGGACGAAAAGAACAGTTCCGAATGCTAGAGGAATGTTGAGAAAGCGTAGAAACACCAGGTCGGGGAGGCCGAACGCATTGAGGTGGAGTAACTTTCCCATGGCCCAGTAATACAACCAGGGGATGTTGGTGACCAAACCGAATTCGTACGTTTGCGGAGAGTTATCAGGAAACAGAAAAACAGTAGCAAATATATTACACAGTCCAGCGTGTGTTACTTCGTCCGGCGGGACAAACGAGGAAATATTGAGGGCAAGGTACACCAGACGAATGCCAAAATACGTGAGCAGAATGCTGACTGCCCACTTGAGGACGGCTGGTGATACTACCTCGTTGTTTGATCTATCGGCGGACGATTCTGCGGATGTCCCTGTGGGTATACGGTGGAAGTTCTCTTGTGGTTGATCTAAAGACATTTTCATGGTTCCTTACACCCGGTGGAGATTGCCAAGAGGGAGCTACTTTTACATATTGACGCTTTATTTGAAAGGATAATTATGTTACCTTTGCCAGACGATAGGACGCGTTTGGTATATGTCCATTTGTCCTAATCCTAACTTCACAAAATGCAAAGGGAGAATTTAAGTATGAAGAAAAATGTAATTTTGTCCGGATTGATAGGGTCTGCGCTGATATTCAGTACTCTTGTGTGCCATGCTGCAAAGTGGGATAAAAACGATTATACGGATGCTGCAATTCAAACCGGTTACTATGATGCAAAAAGCATAAAAGTGAAGGGTAAACTGGTGAGCTGGACGGAGAAGTATATACTGACAAGTGAGGGCGCTACGTTTTTAACGACTGAGATCTCAAAGCACGAGGTATGCAAACAGAACGTAGGAAAAAAGGGAAATGTTACGCAGTATCAGCTGGATTACCAGATTGAAAAAGGAAAATTTCGTGGTGTTGCTAAGAGATATTACAATAAAGATAACAAACTGCTCTGTACAAGTAAGGATACCGGGAGTGATTTTAAGTCAGAGTGGAAGACGATCGAGCGCGGGTCTCCAATGCAGCAGGCCCAGTATGACCTGCTGACCAAGTACAAAGTAAAGTTTGAGTAAGAGCTGAGGTTAACCGCTACCTGAAAAAAACCTCCAGTGTGTGCAGTTAAGTTTTTTAAAAAGACTTGAAGGCGATGCTGGGGGTTTTTGTTTTTGATCCTGAAACTGCACACGTCTCTCAGTTGGGATGGTATATGAAAGTCTGCCTGATAGCCCCCATACCCCCATTCAGGGGGGGGATTGCCAAGTACTGTTATTCCCTGGCCCAAGAACTGGAAAAACGGCATGAGCTGCTATTGCTCAGCTATTCCCGACAATATCCGGCGCTCCTTTATGGCCGTAAACCCCAAAAAAGTGCTGTGTGTGACACCGGGCAGACGGCTGGTCAATTCAGCAGGCTGTCATATGACGTCGATTCGCTCAATCCGGCGACCTGGCAGGAGGCGGTACAGCGGGTAGTAGCCTTTGCCCCTGATGTGGTTATTCTCCCGTGGTGGGTGACCTACTGGGCCCCACAGTATGCCTGGCTGCTGAGCCGGTTCCGGAAGCGCGGCATTAAAACCATGCTCCTCTGTATCAACGTCTATGACCATGAAGATTCTGCACTCAAAAAACTGCTGACCCGATGTATCGTGCGGCGCGCAGATCTGCTACTGGTTCATTCTGAGATGGAACGAACCGAGCTCCGGCGCATCGCCCCCGCCACCGTCATCCGCAAGGAACTGCTGCCGATATTCAGTTACACCGCTTCTTTGGCAAAGAATATCGCTGGCCCGCTTAATCTCCTTTTTTTCGGCTTTGTCAGGCCGTACAAGGGCCTTGATCTGCTGCTGAGGGCTCTCTGTCTTGTTCGAGATATTGATGTTCAGCTGAACGTGGTAGGCGAATTCTGGGATGGTAAGCAGGAGGCTCTCCAGCTGATCGGGGAGTTGGATATCGCCTCCAGGGTAACGGTTGTGGATGGGTATGTGACTGATGAGGAGATGGCCGGCTGTTTTGCCCGTGCTGATGTTGTGGTGCTGCCGTATCGTGCTTCAAAAACGTCAGGGGTTATCGCCACATCGTATGGTTTCGGCAAACCGGTACTGGCTACTGACGTTGGAGGCTTTTACGAGGTTGTCAAGGATGGTGTGACAGGCCGGCTTGTCCCGCCAAATGACGTTCAGGCTATAGCCGACGGGATACGATGGTTTTATATCAATCGTCAGGTGGATTTCGGGGGGAATATCGCTTCATTTGTTGAACGGCAGATGTCGTGGAAATCTCTGGTCGATGTGGTGGAGGAGATGGTTCTTTCCTAACGCCCGGTCATTATTTCAAGCCGGCTTCTGGATAGCTTACGGATATTTTCTCTATTCAACAGGGCGAGATCGTTACGATGCAGTCCCCTGTTGAACCGCAGAGAACGGATAATTGTACAGATGACTGCCGCCACGGTACGTACGATGCGGTACCCGACCAGAAGCTGAGGAAGTCGGGCCTTACAGCGTATGCTGCACGATGTATAGACTCTGGTAAGCGGTGCCCAGCCAAAATGACGTATGGTGACGGCTAGAGACTCAGTGCTGTTATTGACGAGAGTCTTACTGCTGAGGGTTTTTGATGTTTCATGCAGGCGGTATGTGGCTCGCAAACCGGGTACGTAGATACAGGGAAAGCACCTGCCGATTTTGATCCAGAGGTCGTAATCCATGACGAAGTCAAGCGTCCCGTCTAAGCCACCGACCGCTTCAAACGCTTTTCTCCGGAAAAAAGCTGCCGGCTGGCAGATAATGTTGGCAGCGGCCAGGCGGAGGAGGTCGAACTCCTCAGTATGGTAGCGGCTGATGAGAGATCCTGCGGTGTCAACGTAATCGGCATCGCCGTACACAAGGCCCGCATCCGGCCGGGCATGGAAAAAATCGACTGCTGCCTGTAACGCTCCCGGCAGGTAGGTGTCATCCGAGTTGAGCCAGGCAAAAATGCTTCCGGTCGCCATACGGAAACCTTTTATCAAAGCGTCAGTTTGTCCCTCGTCCTGTCCGCTCACCCAACGATAGGAAATCCTTCCGCATTGTATCGGCCATTCCCCCTTGTTCAGGAGTTCATCATAGTGTCTGATTATATCAATGGAACCGTCACCTGAACCGCCATCAACGATTATGTATTCGAGGAAGAAGTCTCCCCGTTGGGTGAGGACGCTCTCGATGGTCTCTGTCAGGAATGCGCTCTGGTTGTAGGAAGGAGTTATGATGGAGATGATGGGGTGATGAGACTCTGGAAGATTCATTGTGTGATCACCCTTGATGTTATCATTTCGGCAATCTTTCTGGATCGTATATCTCTGCCGGCTTTACTAAGATGATAAACAGAGTCATCAAAATATTCCGGGCCGAAGACCGCCTCTGCCGGTGTATGCAGTATCAAGATATGAGTGTTCTTTGACAAACTTTTGTGCAGATTATTTATTGCCTGTTCTAACGTTTTGAATTGAACGGATGGAATCGATGGGTACGAGAGTAGTACGATTGCTCCACGCTCTTTACAAAAAGTATCAAAATGATTAAGAATAGCAACGCATTCTGAATATGCTTGAGGGGTAACCTTCAAGTTGAACTCGATTTTGCTGACATCTCTTGTAGAACTCTCACTTATTCGGTCTCCATAGCCATCTATTTTTACTGAGGCATGGGTAAAGATACTTGTAACACGGTCAAAATATGATTGCGCTTTGAGTTGCACGAACGTCAGGGAGTCATACCTCAATAACTTCCGATACTGATCACTAGTTACATATTTTGAGGTGAAGGGTGCAATGCTGACCGCTTTAAGTATTTGAACGCTACCATTTTGCCCCCCCTCAAAATTCTCATACTCTGGTGAAAGTACAATCAAGTCACCTGCCTGGATATGCCCCATTATCTCATTGATGTTGAAACGCAGACCAAGTCCGGCGTTCAGCCCCATGTTTACAGCGCTAAAACCCGGCATATTTTTTTTGATGGTACCTGCGCTGAGGCCGTTTGCCACGCCGGACCCACCGACAAGAATTATTTTTTTGCCTGTTATCTTTTCAAGAAGGAGATGTTTTGTTTCAATATTATGGAATGGCTCGCCGTCAAGCCACGGGCATAAAATGAACAACGCAAGCAGTACAGTGATTATAAACACCACCTGAACAATTTTTAGGACAAATATTTTCATATAATCCCGCGAGAGAATATCAAAACTGGAAATACAAAAAAGGTACATCTGCCATCTTGGCAAGCGTAATTATGATCATGACTAATGCAATGTAGAATGACCAGCGCGTTATGTAATTGCTGTTAAAAAGTTTCTCAAAATTACAGGTTCTGAGGCCGCAGATTGAAGTCAAAGCCATGAAAAAAGTGCAAAGGATCAAAATGCCTATGTCTGCCTGCGTTACGCCCAAACTGCCGAAGGTGTTGCGCAGGAATCTGACTGTGATACCCTTCAAGGAAAAATTGGCAATTTTACCAATTATTGTGAAGGCGTCATCAAGATCCTTGGCCCTGAAGAAGATCCATGAAAAACTGGTTCTCTTGAAAAATTTGTGGGTAGA
>CAIOXL010000191.1 GCA_903862245.1 uncultured Geobacteraceae bacterium
GGTCGGCACCACCGCCAGGATTTGAACGCCGAGTGATTTAAGGGACTCGGTGTTGCGTACAGACTTATCAAGATGATCAAGCAGAACAAGGACGGCAAAACTGCCCGCCAGCCCGCCAAGAATCCCCAGGAGAATGATTTTTACCCGCTGCGGGCTGAACGGCTTGGTCGGAAGTATTGCAGGGTCGACAACCCGGAACGTCGTGGTCTTGTCCTGCACTTCCATCTGTTTGGACACTTCAGACTGGCCGTATCTGGCAACAAGCTGCTCGTACAGATATTTCTGGCTGTTCTTTTCCCGTTCCAGTTCATCCAGGCCGGTTTTGACGGCAGGGATACTTCTGAGCTGAGACTGCTTTGACGAGATAAAGCGCCGCAGGTTGCTTTCAATCTCACGCAGAGTGCCGAGCTCCACCGAATATTTCTCCATTTCCAGTGTGGGCACATCAGCAAATTCCGCTTTCTTCACACCGGCTTGAAGCTGCTGCCTAACGGCCGCGATTTCATTATTTGTCTCAATAACTTCCGGATGATTATCCGTGTAGACAAGTCCAAGCTCCTGCTGTTTTTTCTGCAGAACGGCCAGCTTGGCATTCATCGGATCGTTTTTCCTGGCAACACTCAGCATGTTTTCGAGTTGGCGGCGCTTGATTGCCAGATCATTGATCTTCTGCTGAGCCTCACTGATCTCCGCCAGCAGTGCGGCTTCGCTCTGTGCGAGCACGCTCCCGTTCTCTCTTTTGTAACTGTTTACCTTGGCCTCCGCCTCATCCAGTTTTGCCTTGATGGTTGTTGCCTGTTCCGCAAGGAAACTGGTGGCCCCGTATGACTCTTCCCGCTTGGAATTGATATTTTCTTCTATGTAGCGACGCACCAGCGTATTGACATAGTCCCGGGCAAGACGCGGATTCTCGTTACTGAAGGTTATGGTAAACAGCCCTTCCTTATCCTTCAGCTTGATATCCGTTTTTTCCTGAAAATCCCGGACCATTTTTTCCAGCTTGCCATTGTTCTGTTTGTTGACGTCCAGATCCAGGTCACTGAACACCTTGAGTAGCAGTGTTCGGCTTTTCAGCGTGTACGCCAGGACCCGGAGCTTGTCTTCAAATGAGGGCGTAACCGCAATTCCCTTTACAAGCTCACTGATAACGCTTTTCTCTATGAATACCGTGCTTTTAGCCTCATACCGCTCCGGCAGGAGGTAGCTGGCTGCCACGACCCCGAACATAATTGTCAGGGCAAGTATCACGAACAGGTATTTCTTTTTGCTGATCAGCTTCAGATATTTTTTGTAGTCCAGCTCTTCCGTGCTATTCATATTTCACCCCGCAATTCATTGATTTTTCCATGGTTTGTACCCATCGTGCCGGTTTTCAAAACATTCCCTCCCTGACCATGACGTAGTCGTTCGGCTTTAATTTCAAATTCTGGCTCAGGTCGCCGTCACTCAGAATGTCCTTTGCCTTGACCTGTATAATCACCTCTTTACCCCCCTCATTACGCAGTATGGTTGTATCGTTCTGCCGGGCGAACTTGCTGAAGCCGCCCGCTTCCAGAACCGCCTGCATAACCGTCATCCCGTCACGGTATTCAATGAATTTCGGCGTATTCACCGCGCCAAGCACATAAACGCTTTTATCGGTGAGCAGAGGAATATAGATCGAGTCGTTAGATTCAATAGCCACGTCTTCACCGGTGTCTCCGCCAATAAACAGTTTATGAAAATCCGCTTTGATCACCGCGCCGTTTCTCAGCACATAGGCCTTTCTGAGGTCGGCATTTCGTATGTCTCCTATATTGCAGAGCAGCTGCAAAAGTGTTGTGCTCCGGTTCAGGTCATACGCCGCCGACTTGACAC
>CAIOXL010000192.1 GCA_903862245.1 uncultured Geobacteraceae bacterium
CTTCAGTTGACCAGACAGAAATATTGACGGTTCGATCTCATCCTCATAGATAAAAATTGCAGACAGGGTCAGTTTAGGCAAAATCGCAAGTCCGACAGACTCCTAGGAAATCAAACTAAGCAGGATCAAAAGGAGATTATTATGAAAACGAACAGGCTATCAATCAATCTCGTCGCACTCTCAGTCGCAGCCGGTTTTATTGCTCTGGTTGGCGCTCCGTTACAAAGCCTGGCCGCAACGGCAGCTGCCAACGCCACCGCCACGGTTGTGACCCCCATAGCTATTGCCAAGAATGCAGATCTGGCATTCGGAAAGTTTGTTGCGAACACCGGCGGTACCGTCGTCATCGGTACAACTGGCGCACGCAGCCAAACTGGCACGGTAGTGCTGTTCAATCAAGGTTCTACTCAGAATGCCGCGTCCTTTGCTGTAACCGGTGAAGGTGCGTATACCTATGCAGTTACACTGCCGAGTACTGCGACCATTACTTCTGGTGCTAATACAATGGCCGTTGGCACATTCGTCAGCAATCCATCCGGCACCGGTACCCTTACTGCCGGAGCACAAACACTTTTGGTCGGCGGGACGTTAACCGTTGCCTCGGGCCAGGCTCCGGGAACCTACACGGGCAGCTATAACGTATCGACTGACTATAACTAAGGTTTACCTAGATCAGCGCTAAGCATGCTGGAAAACTTGCTGTGTGTATTACTGGCTATAGGCACTGAATTCAGAATAGCAGGTGCAATTTGGAAACAGCATCAAATCCCGACAAATGCATTTCTATACTTTTTGTGGAAGACGATGCCTTGATTTTGCAAGTTCAGGAATCCATCCTCGCCGCTCAATACCCCGGAGTTGTCTTCTACACAGCCGTGAACGGCAGATTGGGCCTAGAACTTTTTAAAGAGCATATGCCGGATGTCGTAATCTCTGACATCAACATGCCGGAAATGAGTGGCGTGCACATGTGCTCTAGTATCCGCGCAATAAGGCCAGACACCAAATTCATCGTAATAACAGGTGGATCTGGGCGATTTGATCTTCACAGGTCTGACGAGAAAGAATTTATATTTAAACATGTAATTGTGAAACCGGTGCGATTTCAAGAGCTGTTTGCTGTTGTTGGGCAGTGCATTAGTGAGGTTGCAACGGCAAAGACACAAGCAAGGTGGGAGCCTGCGAAAAAAAGGGGCGTGCAATGAGTGAACAGAAGCGTAAGAGTTTCACCAGTCAGCACAAGGCGAAAGTAGCACTTGATGCGATCCGGGGCACCAAGACGCTGAACGAAATCGCCCGGGAGTATACTATTCACCCGAATCAGGTCAGCGAGTGGAAAAGAGAGCTGCTGGCACACGCGTCCACTCTTTTCGAAATAAAGCGCGGCCCCAAGCGTCGATCCACTAAAGGGGGCGTCTCCCAGGAGGCGCACCCTTTTTGATAGAGGTACTTATGACACGTCGTGCGACCGTTGCAGGACTGGTTTTGCTGCTCCTGCTACCCTCAGCGTCATGGGCGGGGATTAGTTCTGTTGCAAAGAACGGTGATTTGCAATTCGCAAAGTTTGTGAGTCTTGTCTCAAGCGGGTCGGTTACTGTCAGCGCCGGTGGCGCAAGAAGTTTCTCGGGAGGGATCTTGCCATTGAACAGCGGGACGGTTACGGCCGCTTCCTACACCATGGCAGGCTCAAGTAATTCAAATTACACAATTATACTGCCGGTAAACAATACGGTTGTCATAAACTCCGGAGGCCATACCCTGACATTGACCAACTTCACCTGTAGTGTACCGTTAACAGGCAAACTGGGTAGTGGCAAGACAAGCATTACCTTTACGGTCGGCGCAACCGCAACCGTAACACCCGGCGCCACACCGGGCGGGTACTCGGGATCATTTAACGTGCGTGCCAATTAACTGACACACTATTTAGGAGAACTGCTTATGAAATCAACATGTTTGAGTCTCTGCCGCGTATGGGCTGTCACCTGCTGCCTCTGCGCGCTCGGGGCTGTTGAGGCACAGGCGATCACCATTTTCCCGACACGGGTGGTCATGACCGATAAGGAGAGGACAGCTCAGGTTGAGATCGTCAACTCCGGGACAGAGACCGAATCCTTCAACATACAACTGGAACGGAAACGGATGACCGAGACAGGAGAGTTCCAGGCTGTCAGCGGCGAGGCGGCGCCGGGTGAATTTTTTGCCGACCAGATCGTCCGTTATTCGCCACGCCGCTTCACCCTTGCACCGGGGGCTGGTCAGACGGTCCGGCTGATGCTGAAGATGCCCGAGGGGCTTCCCGAGGGCGAATACCGTTCCCATCTGTCGGTATCCCATGTCCCTGAAGCCTCGGACGTCCTGTCGCTGGCAAAACAGGAGAACGAACCGGCGGATATCACTATCAAGCTCACCGCTTTTGCTACTATTGCAATACCGGTAATTGTCCGCCATGGCACACTGAACGCGCAGCTTGAAATCAGAGACGCGGTTCTGCGGCCCGGCACCGGAAAAGAGCCTCCTGTTGTCGAGTTTACCCTGCAGCGCACCGGCACGATGTCGGTCTATGGTGATATCGCCGTGACGACCGTGGCTGAAAACGGCGCTGTGGAACAGGTGGCGGCGGTCAACGGCGTGGCGGTATACGTGCCCAATGCGACGCGCAAGGCCCGGCTTACCCTCCGCAGCAAGGAGGCTCTTCCGGCTGCCGGTGCGCTTCGCGTAACGTTCACCGAACATAGGACAGCCAAACCCATGGCTGAGGCGTCCATACCGTTACGCTGAAAAGGAGCCATAAATTTCCGTACCGCAGATTTGCCCTCGTAACAGCGCTTTTCTTTGCCCTCATCATGTTTGTCGCACAATCGGCCAGTGCCAGCGATGATCAGGAGTTCGTGTATGCACTGCATCTGGATGGCCTGGTCCTTTCCCAATCCATCGTGGTGTTGGAGCAAAACAGAGAACTGTTTCTCCCCCTTGGCGAACTGGCTGAGCTCTTAAGTCTGGCGATCCGTTACGACGGAGAGGGGAAGGCGTCCGGCTATATTTTAGACGAGTCACGGACCTTCACGCTCGATGCCATGGCAGGCACGCTCCGTATTCAGGGGAAAAGCTCCCAATTCGACAGAAATCTGGCCATCATCCAGAAGGACGATGTCTTTGTTGCCGCCAGCGCACTCAGAGTCTGGTTACCCATCAATATAACCTACGAAAAAGGGCAGCAAATCGTCACCTTACAGGCGCGGGAGAAACTTCCCCTGCAGCAGCTTCTGGAACGTAAAGCCCAGTTTCAGAACCTGAAAAAAGCAGCACTTGACGATGATCCTTCATTCCCCAATGTAACCCCCCCCTATCGTTTGCTGGCACCTCCTGTGGTTGATTTCGCCACCTCCGTTGACCTTTCCGGCAGGCAGCTCCGTACGGTCAACCATCGGCAATCGCTGATCGCTTCCGGCGACCTGGCGGCGTTGAACGCCACCATCAACCTGGCCAACAGCAACGGGACGGTAGACCGGGCGGATTTCACCGCTGGACGTACCGACGCAAAGGGGGAATTGCTGGGGCCGTTGCAGGCAACACGATTCGCCCTGGGCGCTGTCCAGACACCGGCGTTTGCCGGGATAAGCAGGGTCAGCGACCCACTGTACGGGTTTCTTGTCACCAATCGCCCAACGACGCTGCCGTCACAATTTGCCAGTCACGACATCGTCGGGCCGATACCGCAGGGGTGGGACGTGGAGCTGTACTACAATGGCATACCGATCGGGTACCAGGCGGCCTCCAAAGAGAGCATCTACCGTTTCACCAACCTTCCCTTGAAGATTGGGCCGAACGATTTCCGGATTGTACTCCATGGACCCAATGGGGAAACCCGTGTGGAAAACCAGAACTTTCTGCTTGATGGCTTGATGGTTCAGCCGGGCAAGGTTCAGTATACTGTCGGCGCCAACAGGGAAGTGAAACGGGGGGCTCAGAATGGAACCGGCATTTTCATGCTGGATTTCGGCTTGACGAAAGATGTCTCGGGATTCGTCGGGGAATTGACTGTTGCCGATACGGTTGGACGGTATACCCATTACGCCGACGCCGGTCTCAAGGGAACACTCGGGTCATATTTTTTTACGGTGGACCATGTCCGGTCAAGTGATGGCGGTGCCGCAACGCTGCTATCTCTCAAAGGGTATTCCTCCGGTCTGTATATAACTGCCGGCCAGACGTTTCTTAATAACTTTGTCAGCGAAAACTTCCCGGCCACGGCAGATCCGATTGACTCCACAACCTCCCTGAAGATGGAGGGGACGCTCCCCCTGCAGCTTCGCATGCCATTCGGGATAGAAACCGCCGTTGAACACAGGCGGTCTGGCGAAACTATCCCCTCATTGACCGGGCAGGTATCGGGTGAAATCAGCAAGATCAGCATATCCGAACAGGTAACGTCACGCATGGAGAAGAATGTTGTGTCAACCGTCGGCATAACGCAGGTCGGGACCTCCTTGCGGGAGATCAATCTGCGGGGACAGGTAAACTATATCCTGTCACCCAAACTAGCCCCTTCCACTCTGCAGTTGACCGTCACAAAGGATATTGGTGCAACCTATCAGCTTTCCGGTCAGGCGAGCCATGATCCCGCAACCGGCAATTGGGATTTTACCGCCGGAGTGTCAAAACGGATAGGCGCCGTCGGTTTTATGATAAACGCAGGAGCATCAACCTCGGGAGCATATACCGTCTCATCGCAACTCTCCATTTCAGCCGGTATGAGTCCGCGCAGCGGTGGAGTTGTGACGGACGCCTTTCCCCTGTCTTCCTATGGCGGCCTGGAACTGTCAGCCTATGTGGACAAGAACGGCAACGGCAGTTACGACAAGGGGGAGCCGGTTTTGGAGGGGGTACATTTCTTTCTGAACAAAGGCGTGACGCCGGGAGCGACCGGTAAGGACGGTATCCTCTTTATCAAGCAGTTACCCACCGGCATCCCACTTGATATCAGCGTCGCCCATGATACAATTTCTGAGCCGTTTCTTGTGCCGACGGCTGCCGGGTACCGGATCGAAGCGCGGCCGGGTGTGATGTCTGCGCTCGATTTCCGGTTTATACCAAGCGGAGAAGTGGATGGTATGGTGCAGTTCAGATCGGCGCACGGGATCGTCCCCGTGGCTGGCGTCCAGGTCTCTCTGACGGACGAGAATGGTGCCGTCGTAGCCACAACCACCAGTGAACAGAGCGGCTACTTCCTCTTCAAGGTGGTAACAGGTGGCGTATATTTTGTACGGCTTGGTGAAGGGGAGGGAGTGAGACTGGATGCCCATCCGGAGAATCAGCTTGAAGTTAAAATGCCCGTTGACGGGGATATGTTGAATGATAACAACCTGATTCTCTTGAAAAATGGTGCGGCACCGTGACCTCTGGCATGTGGAAAAAAATATACGCTCTGCAAAGAAGCGTGCCGACGTCGCCGCTGTTCATTTTTTGAGAATATTCCCGCTCTCACAGCGCCGGAACAGGCAGGAGGATATATTTTATTGATTCATCCTTGTCTAAACCATATTTACTAGTATAATGGTAGAAAATACTATGCAGCACCACTAAACAGAGGAGGCAAGAACCGATGAAAAAAATTATGATTGCTGCAGCACTCACCCTGACCATGACTACTGCCGCATTTGCAGCAAGCGCGAAGAGTAATGTGGGGTGCGGTCTCGGTACGCTGGCCTGGGCCGGCAGGGCTGACAACTCGTCGCTGTTTCAGGCATTTCAGGCGACAACCAACGGAACCTCCGGGACTCAAACATTCGGTATAACCTCAGGTACTTCGGAGTGCCAGACTAATTCCAAATTTGTCCAGAATGAGAAGCTGATTCACTTTGTCCAAGCCAACATGGACAATCTTGCCAAAGACATCGCAATGGGCAAGGGCGAAACTCTTGACACCTTTGCGGAAATGCTCGGTGTTGCTCCGAACCAGACGGTTGCGTTCAATGCCTCCCTGCAGGAAAATTTTGACCGGATTTACACTTCCGAACATGTTGTCCTTGGCGAAGTGATTGATAATGCAGTAAAAGTCGCCATAAACTAAGTACGTCTGACATGAAGAAAAAGGGGCACACAGAGATGTACATTGTGTGCCTCTTTTTTGTGTTATGACAGAAAGACTCCTCCTTGATCCACCACCGTAAACCGTATGCCGTACTTCTGGCCCTGCTGCTCTTCGCGTTTGCTGCGTCAGCGCCGGCATACTCACAATCAGATTCCTATGTTGAAGAGTTAATTCACCGGGCCGAGTCCAGGAAGCTTTACGCCGCACGAACCTGGGAAGTCCTTCTTCATTACGCCACATCCTATTCCGGAAGTGTCCAGAGTAAGGTTGACGACGAACGGTTTTTTCTCTCTCCGGCAGGCAGAACGGATCGGAAATCCGAACTGGAAGCGACCATCAGAAGTCTGTTCATTGCCCCGGATACGGACGGCGAACATGCCGCCTGCCGATTCCCGGCGCGCTATGAATGGCTCAAAGACCAGCTCACTATTGATACCTCCCTGATCCCGCCGTTCACCTGCAGTGAAAGAGACAAATCCATTGGCGCTGTTGAGGCGAAATCGGCAGTGCTCATTTTCCCGGTTGGCCATATCAACAGCCCCGCCTCGATGTTCGGGCATACCCTGATACGTATCGACGGCAGCAGTAAAAGCAACCTCATCTCCTACGCCGCCAATTATTCAGCCAATACCACCGACACAAACGGCTTTATTTATGCCTGGAAAGGGCTGACCGGCATGTACAAGGGATACTATTCCCTGATGCCCTATTACCTTAAGGTCAAAGAGTATAATGAGCTTGAGCATCGGGATATGTGGGAATACCGGCTTAACCTGTCGGAAGCGGAAGTCGCCAGGATGGTAAGCCACATCTGGGAACTTCAGAATATCCATTCTTCCTACTATTTTATCGATGAAAACTGCTCCTACAGCCTGCTGTTTCTCGTTGAAGCCGCGCGACCGGATCTGCATCTGACCGAGAAAACCGGCGTGTTCGTTCTCCCGGTTAATACGGTACAGATCATCATGGAAAGCGGCATTGTCGAGGATGTCCATTACCGGCCGTCGCAAGGGACGACGATCAGGAAAATCATGGCGCAGCTTGATAATGACGGGCTGGAGCTTGCGCACTCGATTGCGCTTTCGTCGGTTCAGCCGGAATTCATACGAACGCACCCCATCTCCGATCAGAAGAAAATGAAGATTCTCGACGTGGCCGCCACGTTCGTGCAGTACAGGTTTGCCCGCAAGGAAATGCCAAAGGAGGTCTATCTAAAGCTGTATCTTGCCATTCTCAGCGAGCGAAGCCGATTGGGGCTGGCTGCTGCCGACGTCGGCATAACCGGCGAACCGCCCCGCCCCGAGACCGGTCACGGAACCTCGAAGTTTGCTCTCGGCTTCGGTGCGCGTCGAGGGGAGGCGTTTACGGAAGTGAACTTCCGGCCCGAGTTTCACGGGCTGCTCGACCCCGACCACGGCTTTCTTCCGGGGGCACAGATCAAGTTCTTCGACACCGGTGTGCGGTATACCATGGCAGATGATACCTTCAGACTAACCACTCTGCATATCGTCGACATTCTCTCCATTGCGCCACGGGACAGGTTTTTCAAACCGATCTCGTGGAAGGTCAATGTCGGCTTCGATACTGAAGCCATGAGCAGCGGAACAGATCAGTTGATATTCCGGCTGAATACCGGCGGCGGTGTTTCCTATGAATCACCGTTCGGCGGGGTTGCCTACGCGCTGGGCGAGGCAGATATAAATGCGGGGAGGGAGATCCGGGGGGGGGTAACCATCGGCACCGGAGTGAGTATCGGAGCTGTGGAGCAGATCAACGACTGGTGGAAGATCCACCTGCAGGCACGGGGAATGTGGTATGAACTGGGTGACAACCGCCAGGTTCTGAAGGGATCCATGACCCAAAATTTCCGGCTGAGCCGCAATAACAGTCTCACCCTGGATTGCTCTGAAGAGTCGGTCAATCGCCACTGGATCGCGGAAACATCACTTCTCTGGAATTATTACTTCTGATGAGCTGACCGTCCGGAGTATCTGATAAAAACAGTTTGACATCCCTAAAATATCGGGTTACGCCTGTTGGTATAATTCTGCACTGGAGGTGACTGCTCCCATGGTAACGCTCAAAGATCCAACCCTGTTGAAGCACCATTGTTATCTGAACGGTCAGTGGCAAGAAGCTGACAGCGGCGCTGTCATTGATGTTACGAACCCGGCGACCGGTGAGATCCTCGGCACGATCCCCCGCATGGGTGCCGGCGAGACCCGGCGCGCCATTGAGGCGGCTCAAACGGCGCTGCCCTCCTGGCGTGGCAAAACGGCAAAGGAGCGCTCGGCAATCCTGCGGCGCTGGTTTGAACTGATGATGGCACACCAGGAGGACCTGGCGGTTATTATGACCGCCGAGCAGGGGAAGCCGCTGGCAGAAGCCAAAGGGGAGATCGCCTACGCCGCATCGTTTATTGAATGGTTTGCCGAAGAGGGTAAAAGGATCTACGGCGACACCATCCCGGGGCACACTGCCGACAAGCGTATTGTTGTTATCAAAGAGCCGATCGGCGTCTGCGCGGCCATAACCCCCTGGAATTTCCCGGCTGCCATGATTACCCGTAAAGCGGGGCCGGCGCTGGCCGCCGGCTGCACGATGGTCGTCAAGCCGGCCACCGCCACCCCCTTCTCGGCACTGGCGTTGGCAGAACTGGGGGAGCGGGCCGGCATTCCGGCCGGCGTATTCAGTGTCATTACCGGTTCTGCGGCGGCCATTGGTGACGAAATGACCTCCAACCCGATCGTGCGTAAACTGACCTTCACCGGCTCCACCGAGATCGGCAAGCAGTTGATGGTGCAGTGCGCCGCGACGGTCAAGAAGGTTTCGCTTGAACTGGGGGGGAATGCCCCGTTCATTGTGTTTGATGATGCTGATCTGGATGCGGCCGTAGAAGGCGCCATCGCCTCAAAGTACCGCAATACCGGCCAGACCTGCGTCTGCACGAATCGCCTGCTGGTACAGGATGGCGTGTATGACGCCTTCACGGAAAAGCTGGCCGCCGCCGTGGCGCGGATGAAGGTGGGTAACGGCCTGCTGGGCGATTTTCAGCAGGGGCCGCTCATCGACATGGCAGCGGTGCTCAAGGTTGAAGAGCACATCGCCGATGCCGTGGCGAAGGGGGCCAAAATTGTTCTGGGGGGCAAACGTCATGCTCTGGGGGGGAGTTTCTTCCAGCCGACCATCATCACCGATGTCACCCGGGAGATGCTGGTGGCCCGGGAGGAAACCTTCGGGCCGCTGGCGCCGGTATTCCGGTTTACCACGGACGCAGAGGCGATCCAGATGGCTAATGACACGGAATTCGGTCTGGCATCCTATTTCTATACACGGGATATCGGTCGCGTCTGGAGGGTGTCAGAGGCGCTGGAATACGGTATGGTCGGCATTAACACCGGACTGATCTCCACCGAGGTGGCCCCGTTCGGCGGCATGAAAGAATCCGGCATCGGCCGAGAAGGGTCGAAATACGGCATCGAGGAATTTATTGAAGTGAAATACCTTTGTATGGGGGGGATCTGATGTCAGTCCCTGCAACCGTATGACGGAGCGCAGCCAAAATTATCCGGGAGGACGTGTGCGAATACTATTCATTAGCGTGGCTCTGCTCTTTGTGCTTGTTCAGAATTCACCGGCTGCCGGCAAAACCGTCACCTGCGAAATCTACTCCGGCGGCACAGTAGCGTTCAAGGGGAAATGTCAGTATCTGCCGGAAGCGGGCGGGTCATTCAGTTTGTCGAACTTTAAAGAAAAGCCGCTGTTTGAAGGTGTCGAGATTGTTTCGGTAACCATTGTGGAAAAAGGTGTTGCCGAAGTCCGCGGCCTGACGAGCAACGGCAACAACTCACGGTGGGGCGAAGCGACACGCTCCCCAACGGACAAGGCGTGCTGGGTAGGCGCAGATTTCAAAATCTGCGCCAGATAAATGGCGCTATTTTAGCAGGCTCACAACACCGTCATCCAGGTCATAGCGCGCTGCCACAATCTTCAGTTTACCTTCTGCGACAAGATGGGTGAGTATTTTTGACTGTTTCGGCAGGTTGGCAGCGACACGTTTGGCGTTGGCAGTGACGACACATTCGACAAAATCATCTTTCTTGCTGTCGGCACATTTTGCTGTCCCCCGGCAGGCATCGCACTCTCTGGCCGCCTGTTGTGCCGCAGGAGCGATCCCTTTCACGATGGCATCAATGTTGGCACTCCCCGTACTCTTTCCCTTGCTTTCAACCGTTGCCTTCACAGCACCGCAGCGTTCATGGCCAAGCACCATAACAAGCGGTGAGCCAAGGTGCTCGGCGGCATATTCAATACTGCCGATAACGATGGGGTCAGGAACATTGCCCGCCACCCGTACGACAAAAATTTCACCAAGCCCCTTGTTAAAGATCAGCTCCGGCGGAACACGCGAATCGGAGCATGCGAGGATAATGGCATACGGTTTTTGTGATTTTGCCAGGGCGGTTCGGCTGGCTGCGTTACTCCGTTCGCTAACCGTCAATTTGTCTGCGGCATACTGTGCGTTGCCAGCAAGAAGCTTGTGCAGTGCCTCGTCGGGTGTAACGGCCTGACCGCCGGAAGAGGCCAGAGTAACTGCCGACCATAGGACTGCAAGTGCCAGACAACCTGCCATGAGTGACCTCTTCATTGATAGTGCCCCCGTAAATTTCATTTTGCTTCTTATATCCACCGGTACGAAATACGTCAACGTATTCTGCCGGCACTCTCCAGTTTCCCTGACCATGCTCACGCCACCGGTTCCACTATCTGCCGTTGCGGCACTCTGATGAACTGGGCCAGAATCAGGGAAACGACCCCCAGGGCGGCGCCCATAAAAAACGGAATGCGGTAGTCCAGCATCCAGAGATAGCCACCCAGGGCCGGCAGGAAGACCGCAGCGATGTGATTGATGGTGAACCCGACCGCCGACGACGGGGCGATGTCTTCCGGATCGGCAATCTTCTGAAAGTAGGTGCGGATAGCCACGGCAAAGTTGAACAGGATATAGTCGAGGATGTACATCCCCGCCACAACCCATTTTGAGGATGCGAAGGCGTAGGTGAGAAAAACCATGATGACGCCCGCATATTCGATGCTGCAGAGGGTACGTTCACCAAAGGCGTTAATGGCCCTGCCGATCATCGGGTTGATGATCCAGTTGATGATATTGTTGATGATAAAGAGCACCGTTATGGCCTGCACCGAGAAGTGAAACACCTTGACCATGAGGAACATGGAAAAGACCATGTAAATCTGCCGTCGTGCGCCGGACATGAAGGTCAGCAGATAGTAGAGCCAGTAGCGGCGTTTCAGAAACATGCGCAGCTTCTGCGGCGGCACGCCGGTATGGGTCGGGTCCTGAAACAGTGCCCAGATACCGGCCAGAAAAACCACCGCTCCCACCACAAGAAAAATGCCTCTGTAGTCCAGGAAAAAGCCGAGGCACCAGATGACGCCTGCCGAGATAATGCTGGTAATGGCAGCCAGGCTGCGGAGCCTCCCCATCACCAGCGGTGATTGGTGGGTTGAGAAGTACTGAAGGGTAAGGGACTGATTAACGGTTTCGTAGTAGTGAAAGCCGAAGCTCATGATCAGGGTGGTGAAGGCGATGCCGCCGAATGAGGGGAAAAAGCCGGTCAGGGCAACGCCGAAACCGAGCAGGACGATGGAGAGAGATGCCAGGCGATGCTCCCGCATGACCAGCATGACGTAAATGGCCGTTAGTGCCAGAAAGCCGGGGATCTCCCGCACTGACTGGAGCAGGCCGATATGAACCCCCTCCAGGTGGATCGTTTCAACGGCGTAGTTGTTGAACAGGATGGTGTACCCCTGCAGCCCCGCCATGGAGGCTGCGGTGAGGACGGCAAGGAAGCGGAACATCGGCTGGTTGACGGAGGTAAACATTTTGATCCTTTGTTTCCGGGTGTGTACATTGTCTCCGGTCCGGGTAGACGGGGGGTGATTGTACGCTCATGGGGGCAGATTTCAAGCGGTCAAAAGCTAACCCTTCCTATCCTCCCCTTAGATACGGGGAGGGACGCATGGGAGTTGCAGTGGTGGTGTATAAAAATATGCAATTGTCAGTGCCTTTAAGCTCCCCCTCTTAAGATATACGAGGGGGTTGGGGGGAGTTATGAGCCTCTTGCGCCGAATCAGAACGAATCAGGAAAACAAATGAAAAAATAAGTTGTATTTCAGGTTGCGTGACGGAAATAATTGCTCTAACATGCCGGACAAACAAGTCTGCTGAAGATTTTCCGCCAGTCCAAATCCGACCTCTGCTCGCGGCATGGCTCAAAATTTCCACCGCTGTTTCCAAACTCACTACCACAATCCATCACAGGAGAACATACGATGAGCGAACAGCTTCAAGCAACGCCGATCTGCGGTCGGCACCGGGCATTGAACGCCCTGATGGCCCCTTTTGGTGGCTGGGACATGCCGATCCAGTACGAGGGGATTATTGCCGAACACAGCTGGTGCCGCACCAAGGCGTCGCTTTTTGACATCTGTCACATGGGCGAGTTCCTGTTTCAGGGGGACTTTGAAGCCAGCGGTCTGGAGGATGTCTTTACCTTTTCGGTGAAAACGATTCCGCTCGGGCGCTCACGCTACGGCTTTCTGCTTAATGAGGGGGGGGGAATCATTGACGACCTGATTATCTTTCGCCTGGCGGAAGACAAGGTTATGATCGTCGTCAACGCCGCCACGGCGCCGAAGGATTTTGCCGCCATTAAGGAACGGCTGCGGGGGGGCGTATTCACCGACATCACCGCCGATACCGGCAAGCTGGATATCCAGGGGCCGCTTTCGCGTGACGTGCTGACCGGGCTGTTCGGGGAGGACATTGCCACGATACCCTACTTCAAATTTGTCACGATGACGATTCTCGGGGTTGAGGCGATTGTCAGCCGCACCGGCTATACCGGTGAACTGGGCTACGAGATCTTCCTCCCCGCAGCAAAGGTCTGTGAACTATGGGATCTGCTGCTGAAGGACGAGCGCGTCAAACCGGCCGGACTGGGGGCGCGGGATGTCCTGCGCCTTGAAGTCGGCTATTCACTCTACGGCAGCGATATTGACGAAGCCACTACGCCGCTTGAGGCGGGGCTGGAAGGATTCGTCAATTTCAACAAATCCTTTGTCGGCAAGGAGGCCCTGCTGCGGGCGAAGGAACAGGGGAGTGTGCGGCAGAAGGTGGCGTTTGAGGTTGCCGGGCGTCGTTCGCCGCGTCACCATTATGAAATCTGCTCCGGAGGCGACGTCGTCGGCAGTGTAACCAGCGGCGTATTCTCGCCGATGCTCGGCCGGGGGATCGGCATCGGCTTTGTCACGCCGGAACTGGCCTCCGTCGGTACGCCACTGGTCATCAGCCACGAGCGGGTCAGTATGGAAGCGACCGTCTGCGAACTCCCCTTCTACCGGGGCGGTTCGGTGCGGGCGTAACCGGGTTGGACTAAAAAGATAACGCAGTGGCATTGAGGTCTTATTAGCTATAAAAACACCAGGGAGGAATGAACCATGAGCATCTATTTTACCAAGGAACATGAGTGGGTCAACGTTGACGGGGGTGTTGGTACGGTCGGGATCAGCGATCATGCGGCCCATGAACTGGGTGACATCACCTTTGTGGAACTGCCGAAAATCGGCGCTGTTGTCAAACAGTTCGGGGTGCTGGGCAGCATCGAGTCAGTCAAGGCGGCCAGTGATATCTTTGCACCGGTTTCGGGCAAAGTGGTCAAAGTCAACGATGCCCTGGAGATCTCTCCGGAGGTTGTCAACGAGAGCGCTGAGGCGGACGGCTGGATGGCCTGCGTCGAAATAGCCGATGTGTCGGAACTGCAGAATCTGATGACGCAGGATCAGTACAACGACTACCTCAAAACATTATAGGGCGAGTCGTTGACTCGCCCGCTTTGGGCGACCCACCGGGTCGCCCCTACGGGAGACTTTACCATGAACGACAGTCACTATTGTCCCCATACACCGGAGGAGATCCAGGAGATGCTCTCCGCCATCGGTGTTGCCTCCGTGGAAGAGCTCTTCGCTCCGATCCCCGCTGCACTGCGCGCCACAACCTTCAACCTTCCTCCCGGCATGTCCGAATTTGAGACATTCGGCAGGATGCAGGCCATTGCGGGAGAAAACCGTCAGGGGATGATCAATTTCATCGGCGGCGGTTTTTATGACCATATCATTCCGGCCGCCGTTGATCACCTTTCCGGCCGCGCTGAATTCTACACCGCCTATACCCCCTATCAGCCTGAATGCTCACAGGGGACGCTGCAGGCCCTGTTCGAGTACCAGACGGCCATCTGCCGCTTGACCGGGCTGGATGTTTCCAACGCGTCGCTCTACGATGGCGGCACCGCCTGTGCCGAAGCGGCCATGATGGCGCTGCGCGTTACCGGCCGGAACAAGATCGTTATTGACGGCTGCGTCAGCCCTTTTTCCCGCCAGGTACTGAAAACCTACCTGTTCAATCTGGATGTGCAGGTGGTGGAGATCGCACCGCTGAACGGTCTGCTCAACCGGGCCGAACTGGCCGCCCTGCTGGACGAGAGCGTAGCGGCGGTGCTGGTGCAGAACCCCAACTTCTTCGGCTCCGTTGAAGATTTTACGGCGTTGGCGGATCAGGTCCATGGCGCCGGGGCGCTGCTGATCGGTTCGGTGTATCCGATTGCCCTCGGCATGCTGAAATCACCCGGCGAAACCGGTATCGACATCGCCGTGGGGGATGGCCAGTGTCTGGGCAACCCGCTGTCGTTCGGCGGCCCCTCCTTCGGCTTTATCGCCGCAAAGAAGAGCTTTATCCGCAACATGCCGGGGCGTATCGTCGGCGAAACCGTGGACAGAAACGGCAAGCGCGGGTATGTACTGACGCTGCAGGCCCGCGAGCAGCACATCAAACGCCACAAGGCAACCTCCAATATCTGCAGCAACCAGGGGCTTTGCGCCCTGCGGGGGCTGATTTTCCTTTCTGCCGTTGGCAAAGAGGGGCTTGCCGACCTGGCACAGCTTAACCGTGACAAGGCAGAGTACGCCAAGGCACAACTGGCTGCGCTTCCGGGAGTCTCCGTGCTGCAGTCCGCAGCCACATTCAACGAGTTCACCCTGCTCCTGCCGAAAAAGGCCGATGATCTGGTCACGCTGCTGCTGGCCCGGGGTATCGCCGCCGGCGTGCCGCTGGGGAGCTATTACGCAGGGGCGGAGAACTGCCTGGTGGTGACGGTGACGGAAAAACGGACCAAAAAGGAAATCGACCTGTTTGTCAAGGAGCTGGAGGTGGCGTTATGCAACTGATTTATGAACAATCCGTCCCCGGTCGGCGCGGTGTCCGGCTGCCGGCATCGGATGTGCCGCCCGCCGCTGCTCTCCCCGCCACCCTGCTCCGTGCGGAACGTGCCGGGCTGGCAGAGGTTTCCGAGCTTGATCTGGTGCGCCATTTTACCAACCTTTCCCGGCGCAATTTTTCGGTGGACACCAACTTTTACCCGCTCGGCTCCTGCACCATGAAGTATAACGCCAAAGTGCTGGAGAACTCTGCCGCCCTGTTCGCGCCCTACCACCCCATGACAGCGCTCCTGCCGGGGGGGGTGGAATTGTGCCAGGGGACCCTGGGGATGCTGTACGATCTGGGGCAGATGCTGGCGGAAATTACCGGCATGGATGAGGTTACCACCCAGCCGCTGGCCGGTGCCCATGGCGAGATGACCGGCATCATGCTGGTTGCGGCCTATCATGCAGCCCGGGGCAACAGGGCCAAAAAGAAATATGTGGTTGTTCCTGATTCGTCCCATGGCACCAACCCCGCCTCGGCGGCCATCGCCGGGTACGAGATCATCACCGTGCCGACCGCGCCCTACGGCGACATGGATCTGGAGCTGTTCAAAAAGGCCATGACTGACGAAGTGGCGGCGGTCATGATGACCTGCCCCAATACCCTTGGCCTGTTCAATCCCCACATCAAGGAAATCAGTGACATTGCCCACAGCCATGATGCGTTGATGTATTACGACGGCGCCAACCTGAATGCCATCATGGGGAAGGTGAAGCCGGGCGACGTCGGCTTTGACGTGGTTCATGTCAATCTGCACAAAACCTTCGGTACCCCCCATGGCGGCGGCGGTCCCGGTTCCGGCCCGGTCGGCGTCAAGAAGGCGCTGATCCCGTTCCTTCCCCAGCCGCGCATTGTCAGGGGCGACGACGGCACACTGCAGCTGGAAGTCACCAATCCGGGGAGCATCGGCCGGACAGCCAACTTCTTCGGCAACTTCGGGGTGATGGTCAAGGCCTATGCCTACATGATCATGCTTGGCGGGGGAGGTCTGATTCAGGTGTCCGAGCAGGCGGTGCTGAATGCCAACTACATCAAGGAAAAGCTCAAGGCGTACTACGACCTGCCCTATGACATGACCTGCATGCATGAATGCGTGTTTTCCGCATCGAAGCAGCTGGCCCACGGCGTCCATGCCATCGATATCGCTAAATTCCTGATCGACAAGGGGTATCACCCCCCCACGGTGTATTTCCCGATGATCGTCAAGGAAGCCATCATGATCGAGCCGACCGAAACGGAAAGCAAAGCGGTCATGGATGCCTTTATCGAAGTGATGATTGAAGCGGCGCTGACCGCAGAAAGCAACCCGCAGGCACTGCACGATGCCCCGCTGACCATGCCGATCTCGCGTCTGGATGAGACCAAGGCGGCGCGGGAGCAGAATGTCTGCTGTGTGGGGTGAGGTGCGCACCTCACCGTCGCGAGATTGACCATACTATGAAGAGTGCATCACCCCCCTGGCGCCTCATCGTGACCCCGCCGCTCCCCGGAGCGGAGAATATGGCCATCGATGAGGCGCTGCTCCGTTCATTCGATCCCGTTTCCTCACCGCCGGTCCTGCGGCTGTACGGCTGGTCGCCCCCGGCACTTTCCCTGGGACGCTTCCAAAGAGCCGATCAGGTGCTTGATCTGTCGCGCTGCCGGGCCGACGGCGTTGCCGTTGTGCGGCGGGTCACCGGCGGCGGTGTGATTTATCATGCCGATGAATTAACCTACTCTCTGGTCTGCTCGCCGGAGCAGATCCCTCCTGCCTCCTCCATCAAGGATTCGTTTCGAGTTCTGACCGGTTTCCTGCTGGCCTTTTACCGGTCATTGGGGCTCGATGCCGTGTATGCGGCGGATGCTGCGCCGGAGGGGACGGTACTGGGGCAGCGTACTGCGTTCTGTTTTGCCGGCAGGGAGAGCTTCGATATTCTTGCCAATGGGTGCAAGATCGGCGGTAATGCCCAGCGCCGCCTCAAGGGAGTTATATTCCAGCACGGCTCGATCCCGCTGCACAATCGTGCCGCAATCGGACTGTCATACATGCGGGAGCAGCTCCCGGATCATGTCGGAGGGACAGCAAGTCTGTCCGAGTACGGTGTGCATGCTGAGCGGGACAGCCTGCATCAAGGAATTACGGCGGCATTCAGTGATTATTTTGCTACAGAGTTGGCCACGGATTCCCTGTCGGAACGGGAACAGGCGGATATGAACAAATTGCTTGCAGAGAAGTATTCTGCGGATCTCTGGAATCTGGAAGGGGCGGGGGAGTGAATATTCAGCGTAAACCGGAGTGGCTGCGGAAAAAGGTTAATCCGGGGGATCAGCACGAGATGCGCCGGCTGCTGGGGGAGCTGCGCCTGAATACGGTCTGTCAGCAGGCGCTCTGCCCGAATATTTCCGAGTGTTTTTCCTGTGGTCAGGCCACCTTTTTGATCCTGGGGAAGAACTGTACGCGCCTCTGCAGCTTCTGCAATGTGGAGAAAACGGTGCCGCTGCCGGTGGATAGCCATGAACCGGGCCGGGTTGCCGAGGCGGCGCGCCGCCTGAAGCTGGCCCATGTGGTTATCACCAGCCCGACCCGTGATGATCTGCCCGATGGCGGTGCCGCGCTCTACGCCGCCACGGTGGCCGCCATACGCGCTGCTTCGCCCCTGACCCGGATTGAACTGCTGATCCCTGATTTCCAGGGAGACCGGCCGAGTCTGGCAGCGGTCGCTGCCTCGCGCCCGGACATCATTGCCCACAATGTGGAGACGGTGCCGCGTCTGTACGAAATCCGGAGCGGTGCCGATTACCGTCGTTCCCTGGACGTTCTCCGGTCGTGCGGTGAGCTGGCTCCGGACATCCGCACCAAATCGGGGATCATGCTCGGCATGGGGGAGAGCGAGGATGAGGTGCTGCAGGTGCTCCGGGATCTGCGGGGTGCGGGGTGCGCCTATCTCAGCATCGGGCAGTATCTGGCGCCCAGCCGCCGGCATTTCCCGGTGCAGGAGTATATAGCTCCGGAGCTGTTTGAATCGCTGCGGATGGCGGCGCTGGAGATCGGCTTCAGCCATGTGGAGAGCGGCCCTTACGTACGGAGCTCCTACCACGCGGGGAAGTATGCCTGATGATACACGGTTGCCTGTGCTTTTAGTTTGACAAAACAGGGCGGTGAAAATTATTATCACCCGGCTCGAAACAGAAGTGAACCTATGGGGGAATTATGGGAAAAACGTTTAAAATTGCTGTTCTGGCTGGCGATGGCATCGGACCGGAGGTTATGGCGGAAGCGCTGAACGTCCTTGACGCGGTGGAAAAAAAGTTTGATGTGACCTTTACGCGTACCCCTGCCAATGTGGGGGGAGCCGGTATTGATAATGAAGGGAAAGCACTGCCGCACAGTACGGTTGATATCTGTAAAGCCTCCGATGCTATTCTGTTCGGCTCGGTTGGCGGACCGAAATGGGAAACGCTGCCGCCGGACGAGCAGCCGGAGCGGGGAGCGCTCCTGCCGCTGCGCAAAATTTTCGGCCTGTACGCAAACCTGCGTCCCGCCATCATCTTCCCCTCCCTGACCGGCGCTTCTTCGCTCAAGGAAGAGGTCATCGGCGGCGGGTTTAATATCCTCGTCATTCGTGAGCTGACCGGGGGGATCTATTTTTCCCAGCCAAAAGGGATTGACGGGGTCGGCCGTGACCGCGTCGGTGTCGACACCATGCGCTACAGCGTCCCGGAAATTGAGCGGATCACCCATGTTGCTTTCCAGGCGGCCAGAAAACGGGGCCATAAGGTCTGCTCCATCGACAAGGCCAACGTGCTGTCAACGTCGGTGCTTTGGCGCGAGATCGTTATCGGCATCGCAACGGAATATCCGGATGTGGAACTGACCCACATGTACGTTGATAATGCGGCCATGCAGCTGGTTAAATGGCCGAAACAGTTTGATGTAATTCTGTGTGAAAATATGTTCGGCGACATTCTGTCCGATGAAGCCGCCATGCTGACCGGCTCACTGGGGATGCTCCCCTCCGCTTCGCTGGCAGAGGGGACCTTCGGCATGTACGAACCTTCGGGCGGTTCGGCTCCGGATATCGCCGGCCAGGGGATTGCCAACCCGATTGCCCAGATTCTCTCGGCGGCCATGATGCTGAAATTCTCCTGCGCTATGCTGGATGCGGCGGATGCCATTGACAACGCCGTGGCGAAGGTTCTTGATCAGGGGTACCGCACGGCGGATATCTACCAGAACAAGGATGGCGAGAAACTGGTGAACACAAAGGAAATGGGTGCGGCGATTATAGCGAACCTGTAGGCCTTAAAAAAATACTTTATTCGAGAAAAGGAACTTACACATGAAAGTTGGAATCGTCGGTTGGCGCGGTATGGTTGGTTCGGTGCTCATGCAGCGGATGCAGGAAGAAAACGATTTTTCTCTCGGCTTTGAGCCGGTATTTTTCACAACATCCCAGGTCGGGCAACCGGCACCCATGAACGCAGGTACCCTGAAGGATGCTTCAGACGTCGCCGAGCTCAAAAAGCTGGATGTCATCATCACCTGTCAGGGGGGAGATTACACCAAAGCGGTTCACCCGGAGCTGCGCAAGCAGGGGTGGAACGGCTACTGGATTGATGCCGCCAGCACCCTGAGGATGGAGTCCAACGCCGTCATCATTCTTGACCCGGTCAACCGGGGGGTGATTGACGCAGCGCTGGCCAGGGGGGAGAAGGATTTCATCGGCGGTAACTGCACCGTCAGCCTGATGCTGATGGCATTGGGCGGGCTGTTCCGTGCCGGCGTGGTGGAGTGGATCAGCTCCATGACCTACCAGGCGGCCAGCGGCGCCGGTGCTCCCAATATGCGCGAACTGCTCAGCCAGATGGGTGTTCTGAACGGTGTGGTAGCTGAAGAACTGAAAAATCCCGGTTCGGCGATTCTGGAGATTGATCGGAAAGTGACCGCCACCCTGCGTGACGGTTCCATGCCGACCAAGGAGTTTGGCTTCCCGCTGGCCGGGAACGTGCTCCCCTGGATTGACCGCGAGGTTGAGGACGGCCAGAGCCGTGAAGAGTGGAAAGGGTTTGCCGAAACCAACAAGATCCTCGGCACAACAACCCCGATCCCAGTTGACGGCATCTGTGTGCGGGTCGGCGCCATGCGCTGCCATAGTCAGGCGCTGACGATCAAGCTGAACAAGGATCTGCCGATTGCCGAGATTGAAAACCTGATCAAAAACGACAACCAGTGGGTCAAGCTGATCCCCAACAACAAGGCGGACTCCCTGTCGGGGCTTACTCCTGCGGCGGTTTCCGGGACTTTGACGGTTCCGATCGGCCGTGTCCGCAAAATGAAAATGGGGCCGCAGTATCTGTCGGCCTTCACCTGTGGCGATCAGCTCTTATGGGGAGCAGCCGAACCGCTCCGCCGGATGCTGCGGGTCCTGCTGGAAAAATAGCGTTCAACACAGAGATTTCGAATCAGAAACTTTTATGCAGGCGCCCCGGTAACGGGGCGTCTGTACTTCGAGGGTTAAACCTCGCCGCCGTTAGAATTATCTCCGCGTCTCACCCCCTCTGTGTTAGATTGTGACCTATGAAACCACACACAAAACCCGAACTTCTTGCCCCGGCCGGCTCGCTGGAATCCTTCTTTGCTGCTCTTGAAAAAGGAGCGGATGCCGTGTATGCCGGCCTTCAGGATTTCTCCGCCCGTGCTCGTGCCAAAAATTTCACGCTGGCCCAGATGGAACGGATGCTGGCCTATGCCCATGGTCAGAATCGGCGGATTTACATCACGCTCAACACCCTGGTGAAGGAAAAGGAGCTGCCGCAGTTGGTTGATACGCTGGCCGCCCTGGCGGGGATGCGGGTCGATGGCGTGATACTTCAGGACCTGGCGGTGGCGCGGTTAATTCGGAATCACTTCCCCTCAATTCCGTTGCACGCCTCCACCCAGATGACCATACACAATACTCCGGGTGTCAAAATGCTGGAGGAGCTCGGCTTTCAGCGTGCCGTACTGGCACGTGAGCTGGCGGTGGACGAGATTGCTGCCATCGCGTCCTCCACGCCGGTCGAAATTGAATGCTTCATTCATGGCGCCCTCTGTTTCTCAATCTCCGGGCAATGTTTTTTCTCCTCCCTGCTGGGGGGGCACAGCGGCAATCGCGGCCGGTGCGCCCAGCCCTGCCGGCGGCTGTATAACCATCGCGGCAAGGAGGGGCACTATTTCTCCACCAGCGACCTGTCGGCGATTGACCTCATCCCTGATCTTGTCAGGGCCGGGGTGAAATCGCTCAAGATCGAGGGGCGGATGAAGTCCGCCGAATATGTTGCTTCTGTCGTCGAGGCCTACCGCACGGTGCTTGATGCACCGGAAAAGTCGCACAAGGACGCGCTGACCGCTGCCAAGGGGATTCTGAAATATTCCTTCGGCCGCACCCCGACCAAGGGCTTTCTGGGGTCACAGCAGCCGGATGACATTGCCAACCCCTGGCAGAAGGGGGGTACCGGACGCTTTATCGGCCAGATCAAGGCGGTCAAGGGGAAGAGCCTTTCCTTTGAAACACGGGACGCTCTGTACGTCGGGGACCGCTTGCGGGCACAGCCGAAAAGCGATATGGCCGGTCAGGCCTGGACGCTGCGTGAGATGGTGGTCAACCGCAAAAAGTGCATGGAGGCGCCGGCGGGAAGCGTGGTTGAAGTAGAGGCTCCGTTCACGTTTGCGGTCGGCGATTCGATTTACAAGGTGTCGTCACGGGAAGCGTACACCCTGAGTGACAGCGCCTGTCAGCGCAGGCTTGATAGCGGGCAGGGGGAGGAAAAGCTCCCCTGCAGGCTGGTCGTCGGCTTGAAGGATGAGCAGCTGCGTGTCACCGCTACGGTGGCAGGGCATGCCCATGAGTTCACCTTCCCGCTTGGCCCGCTGGAACCGGCACGCAGTGGCGATATGCAGGCGGTGCTGTCCGGCCAGTTTTCCAAATGCGGTGATACGCCGTTCCGGCTTGCATCGCTGGAGGCGCCTGATTTCCCGGCAGTGCTGATTCCCATGTCGCTGTTCAAGGATCTGCGTCGCCGTTTTTACGCGCAGTTGCGTGAGGTGTCATCTGCTGCTTTCCGCGCCGAGATCTCGTTGGCTCGCCGGGGGGCAGTACGGGAGCTGGAGCTTGTGCAGGACGGCTCACGTCGGGGGGGGATGCGCGAAACGTTGACAGTGGTTGTGGCAGAGCCGAAGGAGTGGCGCTTCCCGCTCCAGAACGGTGCCGATGCTGTACTGCTGCCGCTGTCGAAAGCGGCAATCCACCAGATTCCCGCAGCCCTCCCCCGTATGCGCGGCCTGGAAGAGCGGGTCGTCTGGCAGCTCCCGTTCATGCTTTTCGACCGCGACGTGCCGCTGTACCGCGAGACACTCCGCACACTGTACCGTGCCGGCTTTCGCCGGTTTGAGGCGGCGAACCTGTCTCATTTCGAGCTCTTGCGCGGTCTTCAGGATCTGCATATTTCCACCTGGCACCGCTGTTTTTCTCTCAACAGCCAGGCGTTGTCAGCGTGGAAAGAGCTTGGCGCCGAAGCAGCAACGCTCTATCTGGAGGACGACGGCGCTAATCTTGCTGATCTGCTGGCGGCCGGGGTTGATATTGAGCGGCGCATGATGGTCTATTCGCCACTGCCGGTCATGACCACAAAAATCCGTATCAAGGATGTTCATGCCAATACCCCGCTTCGCTCGGACCGGGGAGAAACCTATCGCGTTACAAGTCATGACGGTCTGCAGACGATCAGCTCTTCGCTGCCGTTTTCCCTGACCGTACGCCACGGTGAATTGTCGCAAAAAGGATGCGCATCGTTTGTCATCGACCTGAGTGAAGAGCCGCGGGAACGGTGGGGTGAAATTATGGCGGCGTTTAAATCAAACCGGGGACTTCCCGGCACAACCGAATTTAATTATGCGGCGGAGTTGATCTGAGTGGCACTCTGGATGCCGGTGATACTACGGGCACAGGCATTCGCGCTGCTGGCGCTGCTCCTGCTGCCGGTCGGCACCGCCCGGGCCGGGCGGGTTGTGGAGGGGGTCGTCAGGGCGGTCTACGATGGCGATTCGGTGCTGCTGACGACACGCGAACGGACCCGTCTCAAGGTGAGGCTCTACGGCATTGATGCTCCCGAGACAAAGAAGCGTACCAAGCCGGGGCAGCCGTACGGCGACGTGGCAAAACGAACGCTGATGAACAAGATTCAGGGGCGCCCGGTTTCTGTGGAGGTTATTGCTATCGATCAGTACCAGCGGTCTGTGGCGGTTATCCGGTACTCCGGCCGGGACATAAACCGCGAGATGGTGGAGGAGGGGATGGCGTGGGCCTATCGTCAGTATCTGCATGGAGCGTATGCGTCGGAGTATATTGGCAGCGAAGCCCGTGCCCGCTCCCTCCGTGCCGGACTCTGGCGAGATGCAAACCCGCGCCCCCCGTGGGAGTTCAGGAACGGAAAAAAACAGCATGGGGCGCATTCACGACATTGACCTGATTGACGCGATAAAAAAAGGCCGGGAGGATAATCCTCCTGGCCTTTATAATCTATGGTACGTTGGGCAGTGGGTTAGTTCGGGTATACCGAAACCTTCTTGCGATCTTTCCCGAGGCGTTCGAAGGCAACAACACCTTCAATCAGGGCAAAAAGAGTATAATCCTTGCCGCAGCCGACGTTGTTGCCGGGATGAATCTGGGTGCCGCGCTGACGATAAATGATGTTTCCCGCCTTGACGCTTTCACCGCCGAACTTTTTACAACCGAGACGCTGTCCACCAGAATCTCTACCGTTTCTAGAACTACCACCAGCTTTCTTATGTGCCATTTCCGTATCTCCTGGGAAAAATATTTATGCGGATTTGATTACGCAGTGATCTTTTCGATCTTGAGCACGGTCAGGTGCTGGCGGTGACCGCGAAGTTTACGTGAATCTTTACGACGTTTGGATTTGAATACGAGGACCTTTTTGCCTTTGCCCTGTACTGCAATTTTAGCCGTAACGGAAGCCCCGGCAACGAGCGGCGTGCCCACAACGGTATTTTCTCCACCCACCATAAGGATTTCTGCGAATTCTATGCTGTCGCCGATTTCGCCCTCAAGTTTTTCCACCTTGAGAAATTCGCCTTCAGAAACCTTGTACTGCTTCCCGCCTGTCTTGATAACTGCGTACATATGCCATCTCCATCCGCTTCTGATTTTTAAAGAGTTTTAGAATATAGATACATGGGATTAACAAGTCAAGTAGAAAATGCGGGCAGCAGACCAAATAATCTTTGCCGCTCGCGACGTTATACCTGCCGTGCGATACCTACTTCTCCGGTCCGGTACCGAACAGTTCTTCAAATATGGCCTGGACGGTCGTGATCCGATCCGCTTTCCAGGCATTGGTGCCGCAGAACACAAGGCCGGTATCAACCTCACCGCGCTGGGCTCGGTCAAGGGCGGTGACAATACAGAAACGCTCACCCGACTCCTTGTAGGAGCATTTTTTCAGGCAGCCCATTCTGCACGGAGTGTGGTGATCAAGATCGTATTGACGAATGTTATCCCGGTTACTCAGGATGGCCCGTCCCGGCAGTCCGGCAGGGCTCATGATCAGGCCGATGTCCTCTTTTTTACATTCAATGTAGCGCTGCTTGAACTCGTCACTGGCATCACACTCCTCTGTACAGACAAAGCGGCTGGCCATCTGGACTCCGTCAGCCCCCTCCGCCAGTGCATGCTCCAGATCAGCTCGATCCCATACGCCGCCCGCAGCAATTACCGGTACCGCAACACCGCATTCATCCCGAAAAAAGGCCTTTATTTCACGTACCGTGGCGTACTGATCATACTCACCGGTCCCGATGTTTTCTATCTTTTCGCCCAGATGCCCGCCGGCCGTATCAGGATCCTCCACCACGACCGCATCCGGCAGACGGTGATAGCTTTTTAGCCATTTGCGTGCGATGAGCTGGGCGGCCCGAAGCGAGGAGACAATCGGCACCAGTGCCACATCAGGATGACCGGCAGTCAGTTCCGGCAGCCCCATGGGGAGGCCGGCACCGCAGACGATCACCTTGGCGCCCCCTTCAATGGCGGCTTTGACAAGCGGCTCGAAATCAGAGAGTGCAACCATGACATTAACACCGATAACACCATCCGGAGCTATCTCGTAGGCCTTGCGCAACTCAGCTTTGAACGCCTCCGTTTCCGCCTGAAAAAAGTTTTTGCCGTTATAGAGGCCGCTGTTCAGGGCTATACCGGCCGCCGCAACCAACCCGACCCCGCCGTTTTTTGCAACATGACCGGCGAGCTTTCCTGCCGATATGCGGACTCCCATGCCTCCCTGGATGAGCGGATAACGAGCAGTATGTCTTCCAATTGTCAGCGGCTGCACCATAATTCCCCCGTTGTGCATTTTAATTTTTGCATCATACCAAGGCATTGGCAGTATGAATGTAATAGTTTTGTAAAATGAACCAAACCGGCCTATAGGTGTTACGCTGGTTTTTTTTCTGGACTTGTTGTGACATTCTCACTAAAATCTCGCAGTTTATATAATTTCAGGAGTTAGCTATGGAACAGGAAAAACTCGATTATTTTAAAAATATACTCAACGAAGAAATGAAAGCGTTGCAGGGTGAGGCGGGTAAAACTGTCACGGAGATGACGACGGATGCCCTGAATTTCCCCGATCCGACGGACCGCGCCACACAGGAATCAGATCGCAACTTTGAGCTGCGCATCAGGGACCGGGAGCGGAAATTGATCAATAAAATCAAAGATGCTCTGGCCCGGATAGACTCAAAAGAGTTTGGCATCTGCGACGATTGCGGGGAGGAAATTGGAGAGGCCCGTCTCAGGGCACGGCCGGTGACAACCCAGTGTATCGACTGCAAGATGGCTGCTGAGGAAAGGGAACGCCGCATTTAAGTTTTATCACCAGTATGGTGCGGCATGCAGGATCAGCCATGAACATTAGCGATTCACGACAGTCTTCCGTAACCGACCGCCAGCTTCTCGAGCTGACGCTGCTGTACCAGTTCAGCAACACCATGCTTTCCACACTCCGTGTCAAGAAGCTGACCCACCTCATCCTTACCGCCATTACCACGCCGTCATCCAATCTTTTTGAACGTGCCATTCTGTTTCTCCGCAACGAAAAAACCAACGTACTCCAAGGTGTGCTTGCCGTCACTCGTCAGCCGTCGGACGGCCTGCAGATTGTCAGTGATCAGGATGCTCTCGGGAGCCGTTGGGAGCTGAGCGATGAAGCGATCCTGCGCCAACGCTCAGATGACTTTTGTCAGCAGGTACGCCTGACCCGCATTGAAATAGATGGGGTCTGCCCGCTTATTAATAAAATTGTTACCGACCGGACCCTCTGCCGTTCCGATGACATCAGCTGTCGTCATTGTGCGGCCTGCCGCTTCATCAAACCGCTGTGCGGTGGCGCATTCGCGGCGGTGCCCCTTATTGCCCGTGAAAAAACCATCGGTATGATCGTGGTGGGCAATCCGGAGTCCGCACACGAAATTTCAAATGAAAATCTCCGTTTTCTGCAGTTGTATGCCAATCAGGCAGGCATGGCCATTGAGAACTCCATGCTCTATAACCGTCTCGAAGAAGCCCATATGAGCCTGAAAGACGCCCGGGAACGACTGCTCCATGGTGAGCGTCTGGCCGCAATAGGTGAGATGGCGGCCAATCTGGCCCACGAACTGAAAAATCCACTTATCACCATTGGAGGTTTTGCCGGCCGGCTGTTCAAGTCTTTGCCCCTTGCCACACGGGAACACCACTATGCCGAGATGATCGTTTCGGAGGTCAGCCGGCTGGAAAAAATGCTTGCCGAAATTCTAGCATTTTCACGCAAGCCGACCATCTGCTTTAATTACTGCGACCTGGATGAAATCATTCAGGATTGTCTTGCAAGCTGCACAGCAACCTTTGAGGACCGAGGCATTACGGTGTCGTTTGCCAGTGATTCCCGCCCCTGGAATGTTTTGGGGGATGCGCACCAGCTGAAGCAGGTTTTTCTTAACCTGATTCTGAACGCCTGCGATGCCATGCCGGAAGGGGGATCGCTGTTCCTGGCCCTTGAGAAAACAGCGCTTGACAAAAAAATGGTTATCGCTACAGTCAAGGACACGGGGGGAGGCATTCCGAAAGAAATGCTGCCGCAGATTTTCAACCCTTTTTTCACAACCAAGCACCACGGCACCGGCCTCGGGCTGGCCATTGCCAACCGTATCGTCATAAACCACCGCGGGTCGCTGGGAGCGCAAAACACCAAACAGGGCGCCATGTTCACCATAACATTGCCGCTGGCAGAAACCGATTATTCCCCGGGGCTGTAGCTCAGCTGGGAGAGCGACGCGTTCGCAATGCGTAGGTCGAGAGTTCGATCCTCTTCAGCTCCACCAAAAAACAACGCATCTAGCTGATTTTGCTAGGTGCGTTTTTTATGGGCTATTGTTTTCTATGGGAACGACCGGCTTGGAATTTATGGAGTTACAACGCCACCAGCACTACCTGCCAGCGCAGCTTGCTAATCAGTTCAGTTATTGACAATCAACTCTTAATATGGGCAATCTTCCTGCGCGCACTGTGGCAGGATGCGTAATCTGTTTCGGCACTTTGCGCAGGATAAAGTACTATCTTGAAAAATAAAGGGTTATTAGTTTGGATACAAATACCATTATATTAGCTGTGGCACTCGGTTCGTTTATTTTTGGTTTTCTGCTGATACTCTTTCAGTATGACCAGGACGACTCTCGACGGATTCCGTTCTGGATCACAGCAAAATTCCTCCAGGGAACCGGGACGCTCAGTTTCTATTTTTGTGAAACTGTCTCTTCGCCGCTTGTCGTGATTGCATCGACAGTATTGCTGCTTTCAGGCTGCGCGTATGAGGCCTGGGCCGTTTTTTATATAACCGGACGCACGGTGAGCCGCAGGCTACATTCCTCCACTACTGCTGGAATTATTGTCATCTGCGCCTGTATGTCGTATCTGAATCCACCGTATCGGATGACAACCACATTTCTGTTCCACACGCTATTTTATCTGTTACCCGTCTGGGCAATTCTCCAAAATTCCGGTAAACGCTCTCCCTTGCGTGCAGTGCTGGCATGTAGTTACCTGCTGCTTGCAAGTATTTTTTTTGCCAGCTTTCTGCAACTGGTGCTTGTACCGCCTCAATCCTATCCGGCACTTGGTTTGTTCATCGACAAGATTACACTTCCTTCGGTCTTCTGCATGATGCTGATCAGCGGTTTCAGTATGCTGCTTCTGGCTAAGGAAAAAATGGATTCAGAGCTTGAAACAGCGCTCCAGGCAAAAAACAGGTTTCTCCAGATGGTTTCACATGAGTTTCGCACGCCATTGGGTCTGCTTACCTCCAGCGCTGACATTGTTTATCACTACTGGGATCGGCTGACCCCGGAAGAACGGACAACACAGAACAAAAGAATACGCAGCGGAGTTGAACAGATTAATTCGTTAATCAACTCGATCCTTTCCTACAATCAACGGAAAACTGTTACCTCTGAAACTTCAACAGGCTCTGTTGAAGTTGGCGCGCTCTGCCGGAAAATTGCCGAAGAAGCGGAGAGCGTCTGGAGCAGCGGGCAGACGTTCCGCCTGTCGATAGCGGAAAATTACGGGGAAGAGTTAGTCGATGAAAACCTGTTCAGGCAGGTGGTACAAAACCTGCTCAGCAACGCTTTCAGCTATACCGAATCTGAAGGAGAAATATCTCTCCGGCTTACCCGCAATGCCGGCAAGCTGATGCTTGATGTAGTCGATTCAGGCATAGGAATTGACGTGGACGAGCAGAAAAATATCTTTAACACATATTTTCGCGGTAAAAATATCGGGATGCGCCGAGGGTTAGGGCTGGGGCTTTCGATTGTCCAGGAAGCGCTCGCCTCCGTAAATGGGATCATTCACGTTGAAAGCAGCCTGGGACACGGCACCACCATGCATGTAGAAATTCCCCTGATGCGGGAGCCGCAATGACTAAGTCTGCCCGAACCCATACTCTGCTTGTTATTGAAGATGACCCGGCCTTTCTGGATAACATTGATGTAATCCTTCGTATGGAAGGGTTTCGCGTCTGCAAAGCGTCAAGCGGGGCAACGGCTTTAGCCATGCTGCGGGACGAGATTCCTGATTTGATACTCTGCGACATTATGATGCCGGGAATGGATGGTCATACTTTACTGGACTTTAGACTTCTGTAGTGATCTTTGAAAAAAGTTGCTTTGCCCGAAAAAACAGCTTGACAGCGGGGTCAAG
>CAIOXL010000193.1 GCA_903862245.1 uncultured Geobacteraceae bacterium
CGGAAGTAAATGGGCGGGGAGTTCTGCAAAACTCTCCGCCCGCTCTATTCAAAAAAATGGCCTCTTGTGAAGGCCAAATAATCCCACAATCCCCGCTATCTTGTCAATCCAATCTTATAATTTCCAATCCCGAAGAAATACTTTAAAGCGACTATCTACATCGTGGTGAAAAGCTGGTGGCCGTAGACATCAGCAGCCCTGGTTTCGACGCGGTGCCGTACCAAATCCCGATTGCCGATTTCATGCATCAACTGCATGCGATTGATCAGGATGGACAGGTTTTCACAGGGGTTGACTCATTCTGGGCAATCTGGCAGGCTTTCCCAACCTCAACAATCTTCGGACTTATGGGGCGCATCATACAGTTGCCGGTAGTAAACAAGTTAGCCCGCATCGGCTACTGGCTGTTTGCCCGCATTCGCCCTTATCTGCCGAAACGTCATCAATGTGAGAGCGGGACGTGTAGAATCCATCAAAAAGAGGTAAACAATCGGAATGTCTGCTCAGGAAGAGAACATTTCCTGCTGCTCCAGAAATTTTGTTTTTCTCCCGGTTCTTCCAGAACGGATTATGCCGGCCACAAAGCCAGTCTGATAGTTGTTCCTGGTCACGGACCATACCAGGTGTCTTGATCAAATTCATTATGCCTTTCGTCGGAACCACGCCAGAACGGCATCGAGCGGTTGCGCTCCAGGTAGTTGATCGATAACGCGGGCATGTTTCAACAGTACTATAGCCGGTATGCCGCGGATACCGAAGCGAGCTGCTAACGCCGGGCTGTCCTGGGTATTGATCTGCAATACAGCCGCCTGACCAGCCAGTCTTTCAGCAACGGTTCGCACCACCGGTGCGAAGGTATGGCAATGCGGTCAGGTAGGTGCCCAGAACTCTGCCAGTACCGGACCGGGATAAGAACTGATGAATGAGTCAAACGTCCGGTCGGTTACTTGCTGAGGATGACTGTACATTGGCGGCAGGGTTGCCTTGCAACTGCCGCAATGTCCCTTGAGACCTTCTTTATCTGCTGGGATGCGGTTGTCGGTGCCGCAAGACGGGCAGGAAATGATGTAACTTGAGGGACTCATCTCACTTCACCTCTTTTTCTTCAGTTTGGTATCGTCGCTATATCCGTTCTAGCATCAGTACAAATTTACAAATAGCAGGAAGGTTCTTTGCGCTCACTGCAATTTTTTACCAGCATATCCCGTCTGGTCTCTACCATTGGATGACGCATCACTCGTGCATGATGCGGACATGATTTAACACAGGCACAGCACATGACACAGTTTTCCGCTTTCGTGGTGACCTCTTGATCCACCGTGATAATGAATGCTGGGCAAACACGTGCACAGGTTTTGCAGAGTGTGCATAACTCTGGCTTTGTTTCCGGGCATATTCCGCCAAGCGGAACCCTCTCTTTATAGGGGGTGTTTCCTGGGATATCGAGAGTTGTCTGATTGCAGTCTCCTTGTAGCTTGTTGGAGATGGCAGCCCCAAACTCTCTGGCTTTTTGCAGATCTCCCACATCGGGCCGATTTGCAGCAACAGGACGTTCATCAGTTGAATATGAATGTTCCCCGATAAAGGCACCTGCAGCAACGACATTGAAACCCTTGGCGGTGATTACATCCCGGAATTCAACGAGTGCGTCCTCATAGGCACGGTTGCCATAAAGCACGAGCAGAATAGCAGGGATTCCCACCCCAGATAGATTCTCAATACGTTTCAAGAATATTTCCGGAACTCGTCCGGCATAGACAGGTACTCCAATGACTGCGAGTCCGTCGCCAAGGCACAGCGAGAATTCCTGATCCATCCTGGTCAGGTCATGATACTCAACATCTTGTGCATCAAGCCCAACTGCGACCTGCTTAACAATTTTCCTGGTAGTTCCGGTTGGTGAAAAATAAATCAAGTGGGTTTTGGGTAACATGGATAACCTCGGTCTCAATATTAATGGATCATTCCACCAGAAACTGCTATCAAAACGGCTGCACTGACGACTATCCAGAGTATAACACCTTGGGCCAGTGGTCGTATGCCGACCTTCTGCAATACTTCCCGGGTCAGTCCGTTGCCAACCAGGAAGAGAGTAACCACCAAGCTTTGGCGTGCCACAATTGACAATATTTGCCATATGTGGCTCAGGCTCGGCAGGAATGAGCGCACGGCAGAGGCAGCAATAAAGCCGACGATGAAAAGGGGGATGCCAACTTTTGTCTTGGTTTTGGTAAAACGGGATGCCAGCAATGCTGATGGGGCAATCCAGACTGCTCGCGCCAGTTTTACCGTGGTTCCGGTAGCAAGAGCCACACCACCGTAAGCTGATGCGGCACCAACGACGCTGCTGGTATCATGAATTGCCAGTGCTGCCCAGAGCCCGAACTGACGCTCAGTCAAGCCGAACAGATGCCCAAGAAGGGGGAAAATCAGCAAAGCAACCGCGTTGAGACTGAAAACCGTAGCCAAAGAGATGGCGATATCCTCGTCGCTGGCATCTATGACCGGCGCCATGGCAGCAATGGCGCTGCCGCCGCAGATAGCCGTACCGAAGGAGATGAGAGCGGATGCCTTAGTCGGGGTGCGTAATATTTTCCCCAGGATTAATCCGACAGCCACCGTGACACCGATACTCACCGGAGTATAGAGAACCGCCTCGCGACCAGCATGCCAGACTTCGACAATCCCGACGCCGAAGCCAAGTCCCACTACTGACAACTGCAGCAGTTTTTTACTCCATATGGAGGTTTGCTTTGGCCATGGATTCCCTAGTAAGAGGCTGAAAAGTATACCCGCGGTCAAGGCGGTTGCCGGGCCGCACCAGGGAGTTGTCGTGCCAAGAAGCAGAAGAAAAAATGCGATCCGGGATGGAGATGTCTTTGCATGCACTGGCAACAACTATGGCAAATGAGCGGTGATCTCAAACTCCGGAGGGTTCATGATCACCTTCTTTACGGAGCAGAGTTCCGCTGTTTTCACAATGGCATTGCGATACTTCTCCGGGAACCCGACCGGCAACATGATATCAAGTGTGACTTTCGACAGCCGTTTATGGCCTGAATCATCAACAGCGAATTCCATCCGCTGGGTTAGAGACATACCTTCTGTCGAAATATCTCTCTGCTGGCAGAAACTGAGAACGTAGATACCCGCACAGGTGCCCATTGAAGCGAGGAAATAGTTGAACGGGCTTGGTGCGCTGCCATCCCCGCCATCTGCGATTGGCTGGTCCGTGGGGATTACCACCCCATCCATTTCTGCATTCACCTTTTTCCCACCGGGAAACGTGATTTTCATCTCCATAATGACCACTCCAAGATTCTGTTAGAACGCAAAATTACCGATAACTACGGCGTATAAGCCAAATGCCACAAGTATACCTCCAGATGCATACCGGAATAACCGGTCATGACGGGCCAGCGCCTTGATCCTGTTTTGTACCAGATGGGAAGAATAGGCAAGGAAAAGCATCGGCAGCGCGAGC
>CAIOXL010000194.1 GCA_903862245.1 uncultured Geobacteraceae bacterium
AGACGGCATACGAGATAACCGAGAGTGACTGGAGTTCAGACGTGTGCTCTTCCGATCTCGCTTACCCGCGAGAAAATTCAGATGCAGCCGTCCGGTGAGATTTATGCCCCCGGTGGCTTGCGCAAAAAATACAGCGAGGGGAATGAACGCTTTATCCGTTACCTGGAGGAAAAGGGGGCAAAGCTCCGTTATTCCGGCGGATTTGTTCCTGACATTAACCAGATTTTGATGAAGGGCAAAGGCATTTTCATGTACCCTGCGCTCAGCGACAGCCCCAACGGCAAGCTGCGTCTTCTGTTTGAGCTTAACCCCATGGCTTTTTTGATTGAGCAGGCCGGTGGGTCAGCCACTAATGGTGAAATTCCAATTCTTGATATTGTTCCAGAAGGTCTTGATCAGCGCTGCCCGGTTTATATCGGCTGCAAAGAGGATGTTGCCAAAGCTGCCGGATTTTTGAACGGCACCTTTTAACAGAGATTGCGCCGTGCCTGACACTGAGCCGAAATCAACCATTCTCCCTCAGCGCCTGTGCAGTGAGATTCAGCTTTTTGATCTCTGTGATTTGGATGCTTGCACGTACAAAAGTGGCCGATTCTGTACCGATCCTGATCTGGTGAGGCGTTTTGAAAAGATTGCCGAAGAAGACCTCCGTACTCCAGAACGATATATATCCGGGGAGATCGATGGCGCAGATGATGGTGACGACGTATCTGACGATTTTTTTGTGATGGAAGATTCAGAGGACTGTGAATACGACACCGCAAAAGATGAAGAGTGACCGGTTGTTTTTGTTATGTTTATTGACGGGGAGCGGTGTTATCTGCTCCCCGTTCAAGTATGGGGGCGTGACAGTGCTATTCGTGGGTGCAATCAGTCCTGCTGCATTTTCCACTCTTGAAGAGTAATTGACTGTCATGCCTCGGCGCTGGCCGTTTTTGATCCCTTTTAGCTGCATGGCAGCCGGTATGGTATTGACGGTACTCGGCGGTCTTTCCTGCCATCTCACCACGGTTATTGCTGTTTTTTGCTGTCTATTACTAGCAAGTTTCCTCAGACACACTCTGCTGTTTTCTGCTTGTATTCCCCTGTTTTTCTTTGTCTGGGGCCTGTATGCTCTCTCCCCATGGCTGTTCCCTGAAACTTCAGCACGCACCATACGGACCAAAGCATCAGCTGTCCCGATAACCATTGAAGGTGTCGTCTCGGAGCGACCTTCAGTTTCATCGGAGGGGAGCCGCCTGACGGTTCAGGTTGAGCATATATTCAGGGAAGGGGGGGGTGAAGCGGCAACAGGAACTATTCTGCTCTTTGTCAGCAACGGGGACACCCAGTTTTGTCGCGGGGACAGGATACGTTTTGTCTCACCAGTCACCGTGCCGCGACGACTCGGGTTACCCGGGGAATTTGATTATTCGCGCTATCTGGCATTTCAGGGGATTTCAGCGACCTGTCGCGTCGCCTCCCAAAGCGAGATAGTCCTTATTCGTGCCGGAGCGGTAGAATCTCTGCAGCGCTCTATTGACCGGATTGCGCGCCGGATTGGTGATTCCATACGAAGTGCCATCCCTGACGAAAACGTCTCATCAGTCCTGGCGGCTCTTCTCATTGGTGACCAGAGAAGAATCCCCCGTGACCTGGCTGATGCGTATACCAGGGCAGGGGTTAACCACATTCTGTCCATTTCCGGATTTCACATCGGCATCATTGCAGCCTTCATAACCGTACTCTGCATATGGTCGCTTACACGGTTTGAATATCCGGCACTGCGCTGGGATACACGCAGAACAGCAGTGTTGATTGCTGTACCGGTCATGGTGCTCTACCTGTTTTTGACCGGCGCGGCGCCAGCGACAGCCCGCTCGGTGATCATGCTGCTCGTCTTTGCCTGCGCACTTTTTGCCGAGCGGGAACGTGATGCCATTAACACACTCCTGCTCTCAGCGTTTTTTCTCGTCGCAATCAATCCGCCAACCCTGTTTGATGTGTCTTTTCAGCTTTCCTTCATCTCCCTCTGGGGGATAGTGATTACGATGCCGCTGGTCATGAGATTTGTAAAACAGGTACGCTCCCACCTGGTGCAGAGCTTGATTCTGTTTGTTGCAGCATCCGTGTCAGCCTCGAGCGTAACACTGCTGCCGGTGCTGTTTATCTTCAAGGTTGCTTCTCTCAACGGCGTACTGACCAATTTTCTGATAGTTCCGCTTTTAGGCTATGGTGCGGTGCTCTGCGGCTTCATTGCCATGCCGTTTGTGCTGCTGTTTCCGACATCTGCTTCATTGTTGTACTGGCCGGCAGCGGCACAGATTGTCATATCGAACAAATTCATTGTGTGGTGCAATTCCCTCCCTGTGCTGACGTTTCACGGTGTCACCGGGTGGGACATGCTTTTTTTCCTGTTATTCATGACCTGTATTACGTTCATAAAGAACGGAATCCTGCTCGTTGCGGGTGGAGTGCTGCTCCCTGTTACAGCCGTTATTCTCCATCTTTCCACTTCTACCGCAGCAGATGGGCGACTGCACGTTACGATGCTTAGCGTCGGGCAGGCAGAATCACTGCTGCTGCAGCTCCCGGATGGCTCGACCATGCTTGTGGATGGCGGAGGTTACCTCCATGATACGGGGCATGATTTTGGACAACGGATTCTGGCACCGGCGCTCGGCGCTCTACAAGTTGGCCGTATCGACAGAATGATCGCCACGCACGACCATCCGGACCACAGCGGGGGACTTCCGTTTGTAATTAAGAACTTTGCTGTCGGTGAATTCTGGAGCGGTACTGATGTAACAACTGAAATACAGGCTGAGCTGGAAAGAAAACATGTTCCCCGGCGTGCGCTTGTCGCTGGGGACGTTATTACCCTGCCGGGCCCCACTATTGTTACAGTTCTGTCTCCTGTCCGGTCGAACCGGGCGATGGCAGGAAGAGATGAGTTGAGCGTAAATGAACAGTCCCTTGTTTTCCGACTCAGTTACGGTAATTTCAGCATGATTTTTTGTGCGGATGCCGGTTTCGAGGCTGAACTGGGGATGATCGGGCGACAGCATGAGTTAGCATCCACCGTCCTCAAGGTTGGGCATCATGGCAGTCGTTTCTCCACATCGCCGGCATTTCTTGAGCGGGTGCATCCACGCCTGGCCATGATTTCCGCCGGTTTTGGCAACAGATTCAATCTGCCGTCACCGGTGACTGTTGATGCATTGGCAGCAAAAGGGATTCCTCTCTACCGCACAGATCATGATGGAACGATTGAACTCGTTACCGATGGTATCGTCTGGTCCGTCTCTACCCGCTACAAACCCGAATGACGTTGACTCCATGCCGTTAAATGGGGTACAAGTTTCAGGCGTTTTACACTGTTTTTTCTTTGTCAGGCGATGATTCATGGATAAAATCCTCATAGTTGAAGATGACCGGTTTTTCCGGGAAATGTTTTACAACCTGCTGTCTGCTGAAGGATATCAGGTTGACACCGCTTCCTGCGGGAGAGACGGCTTGGCTATGATAGCCAACGGGCAGTATTCACTGGTTATTACCGATCTGGTTATGCCTGATATCAGTGGCCTTGAAATCCTTTCTTTTGTCCGTGAAAGTCATCCCACCGTTGATGCCATCATGGTTACCGGCAATGCGGATCTGGAATCGGCCGTACATGCTCTCAAAAATGGTGCCCGAGACTACCTGCGCAAACCGGTTAACCCTGATGAGTTTAAACATTCCGTAGCCCAATGTATTCGGCAGCGTCATCTTCTGGATGAAAATGACGAACTGAAAAACATGCTTTCACTGCTGCGTGCCAGCCAGGCGATTGCGGGGTGCATGGACAGCGAGCACTTGTACCACCTCCTTGTCGAGGCGGTTGCCCGGGAAGCGGGAATCGGTCGAGCCCTTGGTTTCTTCATGGTTGAAGGTGCCCTTGATTTCAAAGTGGCCAAAGGTGTTTCTGTTGAGTTGGGAAGAGCCCTTTCTGAAGAGATTCATACTCGGATTGAGTCGCCACAGAACGATTTTTCAGTTCAGTATTTTAATTCTGCGTCTCCCTACAGTTCGGAGGGGTTCACCGCATCGTTACTGATACCGGTGTACAGTCATGATGAACTGTTCGGCATAGTCGTGCTTCTGAACAACCACGCCTGCGAGCTGCCGGATCTTGCCGATAACAGAAAAAATATTCTCTTTCTTATCGAGCAGTCTTTGCGCGCTTTTGAAAATGCCGAAACGTTCTCCAGAGCCAATGACCTTATGTTTATTGACGATGTCAGCGGCCTTTATAACCATCGTTATTTACATGTTGCCCTTGAACGGGAAATGAAGCGGGTTGAGCGGTACGGGGCGCATCTGGCGGTTCTCTTTATAGATGTGGACCTGTTCAAGCAGGTCAATGACAATCATGGGCATCTAGTCGGCAGTCGGGTGCTTGCTGAATTTGGCGCACTGATAAAAAAGTCTCTCAGGGATGTGGACATCGTTGTACGCTACGGCGGGGATGAATATACCGCGATACTGGTTGAAACACCCAGCGCGGCGGCGGCACTTGTGGCTGAGCGTATTCGCAAAAATGTGGAGGAACATCTGTTTCTCGGCGCGGAGGGGAAGGAAATCCGTTTGACCTGCAGTATCGGCCTTGCCTGCTGTCCTGATGACACCGTGTCCAAGGATGAACTGCTTGAGATGGCTGACAATGCCATGTATATCGGCAAGGCTTCGGGGAAAAACTGTATTAAGCGGGTTCCCCCCATTTCATGATTTATTCTGGACTTTTCTGATCACCGGCTTTGCCGGTGTTTGAATTATACGCATATGAGGTGATTTGTGGCACTTTCCGCAGTTAAAGGGTTTAACGACATTCTCCCGGAGGAATCCGGGCGGTGGCAGCATATTGAACAAACGGCCCGACGGGTCTTTGAGCTGAATGGCTTTGGCGAAATCCGTGTTCCGGTGCTGGAAAAAACCGAGCTGTTTTCCCGGTCCATCGGCGACGGGACCGACATCGTGGAAAAAGAGATGTACACATTTACCGATAAGGGTGAAAACAGCGTAACGCTGCGGCCGGAAGGCACTGCCGGAGTCATGCGTGCTTTTATCGAACATAAGCTGTATGCACTGGACCCTGTTTCCAAGCTGTACTATATGGGGCCGATGTTTCGCTATGAGCGTCCCCAAAAAGGGCGCTACAGACAGTTTCACCAGATCGGTGCCGAGATCACCGGCGTCAATGACCCGCTTGCCGATGCCCAGCTGCTCAATATGCTGACGGCGTTTTTTCGTGAAATAGGCCTGTCAGAACCGACTCTTCAAATCAACTCACTGGGGTGTCCCGAGTGCCGTCCCGCCTATCGGGCGACATTGCGCAGCTTTCTGGAAGCACGGATCGACCGTCTGTGCGACGACTGCAAACGGCGCTTTGTCAGCAACCCGCTCCGCACGCTGGACTGCAAAGCCCAGGGGTGTATTGAGGCGACCGCCGGTGCGCCATCCGTGCTTGAGCACCTCTGCAACGAATGCGACAACCATTTCAGCAGTGTGCGCCGCTATCTAGATCTATCCGGCACCCCGTTCAGTATCAATTCCCGCATGGTGCGCGGCCTTGATTATTATACCCGTACGACCTTTGAAATGGTAACCGGGCTGCTTGGCTCCCAGTCGGCAGTTGCCGCCGGGGGGCGTTACGATGGTCTGATCTCCCAGTTAGGGGGGCCGGCCATTCCCGGAATCGGCTTTGCCATGGGAGTTGAGCGTATTGCTCTGCTGCTCGGCACCAAAGAGTTTGCCTCTCAACCCGACCTGTTCATTGCCACGATGGGGGCAGGGGAGCGCGATGCTGCATTCTGTCTGATGGACGGCTTGCTCAAGTCGGGTGTTCGTGTTGAAATGGATTATGAAGGGAAAAGCCTTAAAAGCCAGATGCGCCGGGCTGACAAGCTTAAGGCGCGTTACAGCGTCGTCATCGGTGAAAATGAAGTGGCGTCAGGGCGAGCCGCTTTCAAACGGATGGCAGACGGACTCCAGAGTGATGCGCCGCTCACCGTTGACGGGATTGCAACGCTGGTCGGGAGAGCGGTATAGATGACGGAGCTCCGCACAATTACTCCCGAAAAACGGGATGACGATTCACATTACGACGCCACGTTACGTCCCCGCTCCTTTGACGACTACATCGGCCAGGAAAAAATCAAAGGCAATCTCCGCCTGTTTATTGATGCGGCGAAAGGGCGTGGTGAAGCGCTCGATCACGTTCTGCTCTATGGTCCTCCCGGCCTTGGCAAGACAACGCTGGCCAATATCATCGCCTGCGAAATGGGCGTCAACATCAAGTCCACCTCCGGCCCGGTCATTGAACGTCCAGGGGACCTGGCCGCCATTCTTACCAACCTGGAACCGCATGATGTTCTCTTTATCGACGAAATTCACCGGATCTCCCATATTGTGGAGGAGATCCTGTATCCGGCCATGGAGGACTATCAGCTCGATATCATTATCGGCCAGGGGCCGAGCGCCCGCTCAATCAAACTGGATCTGCCCCGTTTTACGCTGGTTGGCGCCACAACCAGAGCCGGACTTCTCTCCTCACCGCTTCGTGACCGCTTCGGAGTCATATCCCGACTTGAGTTTTACACCTATGATGAGCTTGCCACCATTATCTGCCGTTCGTCCGGTATCCTCGGCATGGAAATAGACCCTCAGGGTGCCGCAGAACTGGCCCGCCGCAGTCGGGGAACCCCCCGGATCGCCAATCGCCTGCTGCGCCGGGTACGCGATTATGCCCAGGTGCGTGCCGACGGAGTTATAACCCTCGACGTCGTACAGGAAACACTCAAGCTTCTCGAAATAGACGAGATGGGCTTTGATCAAATGGACCGTATGATCCTGCTCACCATTATTGACAAGTTTGGCGGCGGGCCGGTTGGGCTGGATACCATCGCTGCCGCCATAAGTGAAGAGAGTGATACCATTGAGGATGTCTACGAGCCCTTTCTCATTCAGAACGGCTTCATCAACCGCACACCGCGCGGCAGAGTTGCTACGCGCGCCGCATATCTGCACTTTGGCCGGAGCGTCCCGGAATCTTCACAGGCGAATCTGTTCTAGGTATGCAGCAGTTCTTCGACTTTCCAGCAATCCAGAGCTTCAGCTTTGACAGCTTTGTCCCGTGTGAAGGGAATGCAGCCGCACTCAGGTTTTCCCTGCGGATAGTCGATCCTGCCGATCCCGAGAGCCTGCTGTATCTGTACGGTCCACCGGGATCCGGTAAAACTCATCTGCTTCGCTCCATTGCCGGCAGCAGGTTTCCCTATCTTTCACTCCGTGAGCCGCTTGAGCCGGGGCGTCTTGTTTCGCTGTTTTCCGCTGCTGGCGCACTGGTGGTGGATGACCTGGATAAAATGCCGGATGATCCGGATCTGCGGCGGGCGTTATGGCAGTTATTCAACGAATTTCACACATCCGGCCGCATAATCGCCATGGCCGGAGCCGAGCCGCCGCGCAATTTAGTCACCATTGATGACCACCTGATATCACGACTGCTCTGGGGGCTTGTCGCCCAGCTTGACACGTCTGACGACAGTTCCCGCAGAATGATCATCAAAAAGGTGGCTGACGATCATCAAATCAGAATCCCTGATGAGGTGGTTGACTATATTCTTGCCACCACCAGCCGTGAAGTCGGCGCTCTGATAACCTCTTTTCACCAGTTATACCGCTTCTCCATGGCCGAGAAACGGCGCATAACTCTGCCGCTTGCCCGGGAAGTACGGGAATTGGCCCTGACCGGCACCCGGCTGTAACCACGTAGTATATTCCAAGAGGTCCTATGATCAAGGTTGGCAGCTACAATCAGTTACAAATTGCCCGTATCACCGCTTCCGGTGCCGTCTTCAAGTGCGATGAAGGTGATGTGCTCCTGCCGCTGCGCCTTGTCCCTGAAGGGGTTGAAGCGGGTGCGCTGCTTAATGTCTTTGTCTACATCGATTCTGACGGACGGCTGACCGCAACCACCAGAAAACCACGTGCTGTGGTGGGGGACTTTGCCTTCCTGAAGGTGAAGGAAACGACGACAGTCGGTTCATTCCTTGATTGGGGAATTGAAAAAGATCTGCTGCTGCCGTTTGGTGAGCAGACAACACCGGTCAGGCGCGGCGATCAGGTCCTGGTACGGGTCTATCTCCACACGAGCGGCCGCATTGCGGCGTCGGCAAAACTGGAAAAATTCATAACTCCTGTTGATGACACTCTTTCGGAAGGGGCCGAGGTTGAACTTCTCGTGTATGCCACCACCGATCTGGGCGCCAAGGTAATTATCAACAACCGGTTCGGCGGGCTGATTTTTCATACCGAGCTTGTTGTCAAGCCCGCGTGCGGCCAGAAGTTACGCGGCTTTGTGAAGAAAATCAGGGATGACGGCAAAGTTGACGTTACTCTGCGCAGAGGGGGAGCGGATGAGGCGGCGGCAGATCGTGCCATAATCCTGGATGCCCTGGCTGGACACGACGGTTTTCTGCCACTTACTGATAAAAGCTCCCCTGAACAGATTGCCGTCCTGCTCCGTTTGAGCAAGAAAAGTTTCAAAAAAGCGATTGGCGGCCTGTACAAAGAGGGCATTATTTCACTCGCTTCGGACGGTATCCGTCTTCGGGGTTCTCAGAACTCGTAGTTTTTGACTGATCGTTTTAATGGAAGGGTACCGTATAACAATGCGAGTTGGTTCACTGCTAATTATCTGTTGTGTCATGGTTTTTGCTGTCAGCTGCACCAGGAAGGAGGTGCCGTTATCCGGCAGACTGCAGGTGGTGACGACCCTGTTTCCCCTGTATGATTTTGCCCGCACGATTGCCGGGGGGAAGGCTGATGTCACCATGCTGCTGCCGTCCGGTGTTGAGCCGCACACCTTTGAACCGAAACCGGAAGACATGATCAGGATCAGCCGCGCCGGTCTGTTTGTCTACACCAGCAGATACATGGAGCCGTGGGCGGAAAAGATAATTACCGGGATTAACAGCCGTACCCTCCGGGTTGTCAATGCCGGCGAAGGTGTCACCTACCGCCCAGCCGTGAGTTCTGACGATCATGATCACCATGAAGAGCACAAGGAACATGGTGATCAGAAGGGGATGGACCCGCACATCTGGCTTGATTTTGCCAATGCGGCCCACATGGTTGATGCCATTCTTGCAGGTTTCACTGCCGCTGATCCGAACAACAGCACCATCTATCGGAAAAATGCAGAAGCACTCAAAGTCAAGCTGGCCGCACTTGATGTCCGGTTCCGGAAAAATCTGACTTCCTGTGCCACCAGAGCACTCCTGCATGGCGGGCATTATACGTTTGGCTATCTGGCACAGCGCTACAATCTTGAGTATCACGCACTCAGCGGCATATCGTCTGATTCGGAACCGTCGGCCGAACGTATGATTGCTCTTGTTCGGGAAATAAAAACATCCGGTGCCACGTACCTTTTTGCTGAAGAGCTGTTGTCTCCCCGCCTGACGGAAACGCTTGCCCATGAAGCGGGGGTAGGGGTGCTGATGCTGCATGGCGCCCATAACCTGTCGCGGGATGACCAATCCCGGAATGTCTCATTTTTCGATCTGATGGAGCGTAACCTTGCACAGTTGCGGAAGGGATTGCAATGCCGGGCAGAATAGTTACCACAGAGCTTTTATCCTGCAGCTACCGTGAGGGGCGGGTCCTTGAGGATATCTCCGTGCAGGTTGAGCGGGGTGACTATGTCGGTATTGTCGGGCCGAACGGCTCGGGCAAGAGCACGCTGATCAAAGCCCTGCTTGGGCTGGTGGCAATCAGTAGCGGCTCTGCCAAGCTTTTCGGGACACCGCTGGCCGATTTCCGCGAATGGCACAAAATCGGCTACCTGCCGCAGAGTCTACATCTGGTGAATCCGGTGTTTCCCTCTACGGTCCATGAAACGGTCGGCCTTGGCCTGCTATCCACCAAGCGTTTCCCAAAACGCCTTAATCTGTCCGACCATGAAACTATAAACAAAACACTCGAAGAATTGGGTATATTGGACCTGGAACATAAACTGATAGGTGAATTATCCGGCGGTCAGCTGCAGCGTGTACTGCTTGCCCGAGCCATCGTCAACAATCCGGAACTGCTTGTCCTTGATGAACCGACCGCCGCCCTTGACCCGGAAACCCGTGATCGTTTTTACACCATGATTGCGGATATCAATCGTTCGCGGGGGGTCACGGTTCTGCTGGTCACCCATGACAGCGGAGCGATTGGGGAACATGCCTCAAAAATGCTCTATCTTGATAAAAAAGTACTGTTTTACGGCAGTTTTGATCAATTCTGCTGTTCACCGGAAATGTCGTCGCTGTTCGGCGAACATTCACAACACCTGATGTGCCATCGCCACTGACCATGAATCTACTGGAAATACTGTCATACGGCTTTATTCAACGCGCCCTGCTTGCCGGTGTCCTGATTGCTCTCCTCTGCTCCGTGCTGGGCGTATTTCTCGTGCTGCGCCGGTTGTCACTGATCGGTGACGGCCTGGCCCATGTCACCTTCGGCAGCACCGCCATCGCCCTCGCTCTCAAGATGTATTCCGCCATGTCACTACTGGTGTCCATGCCGATAGTGCTGCTCGCATCACTCGGCATACTTAAGTTGACCGAAAAAGGGCGTCTGAGCGGTGATGCCGCAATAGGTCTGGTCTCGGCCCTTGGCATTTCTGCCGGGGTTATTCTGGCCAGTGTGGGAGGAGGGTATAACGTTGACCTGCTGAGCTACCTGTTTGGTAATATTCTTGCCATACGGAGTGAAGAGGTTGTGATAGCGGCACTGCTCTGTGTCGGGGTCATGCTGTTGGTAACACTCTATTATCACGAGCTGTTCGCAATTTCATTCAGCGATGAACTGGCGCAAGTTTCCGGTATTCGAACATCATACATCAATGCGATTCTGGTTCTTTTGACCGCGCTGTCGGTGGTACTGGCAATGAAACTGGTCGGCATTATGCTGATTTCGGCTCTGCTGATTGCCCCCGCAGCGTCCGCGCTGCAGTTGGCACGAGGTTTTAAAGTCTGTATTCTGCTTGCGGCACTTCAGGGATGCAGTTCGGTAATCATCGGAATTATCATTTCAATCATGGCCAATCTGCCGGCCAGCGCCACCATCGTAATGGTGAACCTGCTGTTTTTTGCTGCCGCATGTATTACCCGCCGCATTCTCTATCCGAAAAATTGTAATTGATTCTGTCTGAAACGGTTACCGAATCTGGTTCGTTAATCTCCAGCTAAAACAATATACGGTTTTTGTGGGAGGGCATGACCTTCGCCACAGGCAATGCCAGCAACACCAACGGTTGAACCAGTAGCTCCGGTTGCAGAACAGATTGTCATCGAAAATGTGACTCGGTCTGGCGGTGTGCCACAACATAATTATGTTGCACCAGATCTTCAGGGCGGAGGTTCAAGAGGATCATCTTCGAGAGACACGTCTACAAGAGGCGGTTATCCGCAGAAACAAGCTGGTACGTTTCCAAGTATTGACGGTGGCAGTGAAGGTAGATCAAGGGATGACGGCCCGCCTAAGATCGAATAAGTTGCATCATTGTTTATAGCCAATAGGTCGCAATAGGACAACAAAAAGCACGGCACCCTTTGTTTGGATGCCGTGCTTTTTGTTGTCCGCCAATCTGGTCGATTTGTTAGAACCTGTCTCGCCGGTCGCAAATCCCGATGTATCCAGGATGATGCAAGTTGTGTTATCGGTGAGAGAATACCCTAAACTTCCTATCGACTAGGATGTTTAGGGTATTTAGGGTTAGTCCTTGTGACTACTAAAAACCCCGATATAGCCAGGTTCAAAAATGGACGCAGCCAGTTCGAATGGTTTATCGCCGATGAACGGTGATTCGGACGGGTCTTCTTTGCTATCCATATATAAATCGCTTTTTGGAGCGACTATGTCTTTCTTTGTAAGAAACTTGATTATGAATACAGGGATTAGAAATGGGCTTAATACTATGAATACAGGGATTAATAGAACACAAACAAACGCACCAACAGCAATAAGGAGCACCCGTCCGCCGCCAGAGACTCGATGTGCGCTGACGACTTTGTTATTACTATGATTAACTAAACCCCGCAATTCTTTTTCGATCATGCTTGCCACCCCATTCCCTTCGACAATAATCGTCCTCTCTTCCCGTTGATGAGTTCCACCGACTGTTCTTACCGCCGAAAGCCAATTAAAACTTCCCTCTGCGATGAGGTCGGTATCCATAGCCAAGGTTTTATTGTGGATACCTTTGACTATTGTGACCTTGGCTCCGGCGCTGACGAGTGCAGATATTCCCGTTTTTGCCGATGTTTTGAGTTCCCCGCTGGAGTCATGGTTGAGTAGGTCGTCTACGAATACAGTGACTTCGACGTTTCTACTAACAGCGGCAGCTACTAAAGCAGGGATTTTATCAGCAGAGAGGGCGCTATCGGAGATAAACGGAGAAACGATCAGAACGCGTTCCTTCGCTGTATCGAATACGCGCTTCAAGAAGGCTCGATGTTCTTCGAGAGTCTGAATGCGACGTACGTTGTTGGCGGGGTTACCGGCGCCTCATACAGACGATGATTAACAATGACGGAACGATCCTTATTGACTCTTCGTCTGACCGTAGTGCGGAAATGGTCCATAAGATTGTCAGGGGCGGTGCGCAGACAATGCATCTGGCTGGTAAAGCGGGCTAA
>CAIOXL010000195.1 GCA_903862245.1 uncultured Geobacteraceae bacterium
GATCACTACAGAAGTCTAAAGTCCAGAAAGGCAGAGTCAAAGGCAAACCCCACTTCAGCAGTCAAAGGCAAACCCCTCCCCCGCCTCCCCTTATCAGGGGAGGAGCTTTTAAAGCCTCCCCCCTGAGGGGGGATTGAGGGGGGGTGACTTTGACTCATATTCCCTTCCTCATAGATACCGCTGCATGTTGGCCTGCTTGATGGACTTGGACGACTTCGGCTTTGCTTCCTGCTGGAATTTCCGGGGAATCGGTCACGGTTTTTTCTTCAGGCGCCAGCCTTCCTTGTTGACCTGCGGAACGCGGGAGAGTGCCAGCGAATCGGGAGGGACGTCCGTGGTGACGGTGGTGCCGGCCGCCACCAGCGAGTTGCGCCCCACGCTGACCGGCGCCACCAGCTGTACGTCGCTGCCGATGAATACATCATCGCCGATCACCGTGCGGTGTTTGTTGACGCCGTCATAATTGCAGGTGATTGTGCCGCAGCCGATATTGACATCGCGGCCGATTTCGGCGTCCCCCAGATAGGTCAGGTGAGATGCCTTGGAGCCTTCGCCCATGGTGATCTTCTTGGTTTCGACAAAATTGCCGATTTTCACCTTCCTGCCGAGCCGCGTGCCGGGGCGGAGATGCGCCATGGGGCCCACCGCCACGTCCTCACCCAGTTCGGAATCTTCCAGAACCGATGCAGCTTTGATATGACAGTCGTCGCCGATTCGGCAGCCGGAGATGCTGACGCACCCCTCTATTTCGCAGCCGCCACCGATGATCGTACCGTTACTGAGGAGGCAGCCGGGGTGGATGGTCGTGTCGGCGCCGATGGTGACGCCGTGGTCGATGTAGGTCGCTTCAGGGTCGATGATGGTTACGCCGTTCAGCATATGTTCACGGTTGATGCGGCGACGCAGAACCCGGCCGGCTTCGGCAAGCTGGCTCCGGTCGTTCACCCCCATGATTTCGTCGGCATCTCCGGCCTGAAGGGCCAGGCAGGTCAACCCCTGCCGGACGGCAATGGCCAGCAGATCGGTCAGATAATATTCCCCCTGGGCATTGTCGTTGCCGAGCCTCTTGATGTTGCCGAACAGGAAATCGGAGTCCATGCAGTAAATGCCGCTGTTGATCTCACGGATCTTCTGCTCTTCCGGGTCAGCATCCTTCTGCTCGACGATACGGGCCACCTGTCCGGACGCATCCCGTACAACGCGGCCATAGCCATGGGGGTCATCCATTACGGCGGTCAGCACCGTAACGGCGGCCTGGCTGCCGCGATGGAGCGCCAGCATGCGCTGCAATGTTTCCGCGCGGAGCAGGGGGGTGTCTCCGCACAGTATCAGCACCGTGCCGCGGAACCCGCTCAGCGCTTCCAGAGCGCAGGCCACGGCGTGACCGGTGCCGAGCTGTTCTTCCTGCATGGCGCAGCGAATATCGGCGGCACCGCGAAAAATGCCCTGCACCGCAGTGGCCTGGTGTCCGATCACCAGCACGATCGGATCGGATCCCGCGTCACGTGCCGCTGCCACCGGCCAGGCAATCATCGGCAGCCCGGCAACGGGGTGCAGGACCTTGATCAGGGCGGATTTCATGCGGGTGCCTTTTCCGGCGGCGAGTACAATAGAGGCAAGAGATTCCATTCGGGGCAACTCCATAAAAAAAGGGGTAAATACGCCGGGACACTTTATGCGATTGGTGGCCGAAGCGTCAAGAGATTAGCGCTGTTACGCCGTCAGATACGCTCTTTTGACCTTTACTTATCCGCCGGTTTGGCTATAGTACAGCACGTTTGTTCATGGACCTCCCCGGACAGGTTAAAGGTTTGCCCATGGCTATTGCAGAAGATGTCATTCTCCTGGAAAAAAAACTGAACGAGCTGATCACCCGGTACGAGCAGTACTTTATCGGCCTAGAGAAGCGGGAACCACTTCTGCTGCTGGCGGAGGTGGAGAAAATAGTGCGCCGCTGCAGCGGCATACCGGTACATAATACCATGTACAAGCATCGTTGCAACATGCTGACGGCACGTTTTGTCACCTATCGTGAACATTGGAACCGTACTTTAAGACTCATGGAGGAGGGGCGCTATTCCCGTGATCGTTTTATCAGCGATCTGCATCGGCGCCAGAAAGAGCGGCCGGAAAGAAAAGAGCCGGAACCGCTGCCCGCCGCCGCTGAGCCGGATCTTGACCGGCTGATGCATGAGTTCCGCGAAGCACGAAAAGCCTGCAATCTTCCGGTTGACAGGATCACCCGTGACATGCTTGCGGCAAGCATAGAAAAACAGCGGCCACTTCTGGCGGCAAAACTGGGCAGCGATAATTTTGTGCTTAGAGTCGTTGTCGAAGAGGGTAAACCGAGACTGAAAGCCGGACTCCGCAAACAGTAAGAGATACCTCAAACGAGACCACATGACCCCCCTGATTCCCCAGACAATTGATCTTATGGCCGCGCTGCGCCGTGGTGAGCGGTGCATAGCCGTTCCCGGCCTGAAAGGTTCGGCTGCTGCGCTGCTGGTTGCAGAGCTGGTTACCGCAGGTCTGGACAACCCGCTGGTGATCACCCCCACCCAGGAAACGGCAGAGGAATTCTGCCGGGAACTGGCATTTTTCTCTGGCGCGGATCTGCACGCGGTGCTGTTCCCCGCCTGGGATGCCGCGCCGTTTTCGGCGTCTTCTCCGCACCCGGATGTAACCGGAGCGCGTCTGGATGGGCTTTTCCGGTTGCAAAACCGCATGTCGCGGATAACGGTCATGCCGGTTGCGGCGGCGCTGCAACGGGTGCTCCCCCGCAAAACCCTGAATGATTCTTCCTGCTTTCTGCTTGCCGGCGAAGATTTTGATCGGGATGACCTGCTGGCCAGGCTGCTCCGTATGGGCTACGCCAATGTGCCGCTGGTGGAGGATCGCGGAACGTTTGCCGTGCGGGGGGGGATTCTGGATATTTTCCCCCCCAACCTGACGACACCGGTCAGAATCGAGTTTTTCGGCGATACGGCCGAAACCATGCGGGCCTTTGATCCGCTGACGCAGCGTTCGCTGCAGCCGGTGGAGGAGTTGGTGCTGCTCCCCTCCCGGGAGCTGCTGCTGTCCGAGGAGGTCCTGGCGGATATCGCTCCGCGCCTGAAACAGTGCTGCGATGATCTGGACATTCCGGCAAACCGCCGCCGCCTGATTCTGGAAGACCTGCAGAATACGGTGTATTTTCAGGGTATTGATTATCTCCAGCCGCTGCTCCATCCGGGGCTTGAAACGATTTTCGACTATGCTCCCGCCGCTCCGCTGATCCTCCTTGACCCGGAAGCGGTCAGTTATGCCTGTCTCAGCATGGGCGAGGAGGTTGAAGCCGGGGTGGCCAAGGCTGCTGCGGCCGGCCTTGCCCACTCTCCACCGGGCGAGCTGTTCCTGAACGATGGGGAACTGAACGCTATATTCGCCGATCGGCGCGTTATTGAACTCTCCGGACTCCTTCAGGATGGCACGGGGGAGACCACCACCGTTGTTATCCCCTGCCGGGAAAACAGTGAATTGCGGGTGAGCGTCTCCAAGGAGAGCAGCCACGCTCTGGCACCGCTGGCCGGCACACTCCGCCGCTGGCTTGACGGAGGGGAGCGGATTGCCGTTGCCTGCCGTCAGCAGGCGCAGGCCGAACGGCTCAAGGATCTTCTGACGCCGTACAAGATCCCCTGTTTCATCAGTGAAGAGAGCTTTGGGGCTTCGTTCTCGCTGCCTGGTTTCCCCCCTCCCGGCCTCCCCCCACTGGGGGGAGGTGGAGTTAAAATTCTCATTGGCGATATTTCGCGCGGGTTTCAGCTCCCCCTTTCCGGTCTGATCCTGATCGCCGAAGAAGAGCTGTTCGGCAAACGGGTCAGACGGCGCGGGGTCTCGGAAGTACGCAAAAAACAGCTGCTTGCCTCCCTGGCCGAGCTGAAGCCGGGCGATTATATGGTGCATATCGACCATGGTATCGGCCTGTACCGGGGGTTGCAGCATATCAGCGTCGGGAGTGTTGCCGGTGACTTCCTGCTGCTGGAGTACGCCGGTTCGGACAAGCTGTTTCTTCCGGTGGACCGCCTCGGTCTGGTGCAGCGCTATGTCGGCCCGGAGGGGAGCCACCCGGCGCTGGATAAGTTGGGGGGCGTTTCCTGGGAAAAGTCGAAGGGGAAAGCGCGCAAAAATATCGAGGAACTGGCCGGTGAACTGCTGGAGATTTATGCCCGGCGGCAACTCTGCGAGGGGTACTCGTTCTCCCCCCCCGATGAGATGTACCGGGAGTTTGAAGCAACATTCGCCTGGGAGGAAACCCCGGACCAGCTTTCCGCCATTCAGGATGTGCTGGCCGATATGCAGCATTCCAAGCCGATGGACCGGCTGATTTGCGGTGATGTGGGGTACGGCAAAACCGAGGTCGCCCTGCGGGGCGCATTCAAGTCGGCCCTGGACGGCAAGCAGGTCGGCATTCTTGTGCCGACAACCATTCTGGCCCAGCAGCACTACGAAACCTTCCGGGAACGGCTGAAAGAGTATCCGGTCACGGTGGAGGTTCTTTCCCGCTTCCGCAGCGCCAAGGAGCAGAAAGATATTCTTGAGCGGCTCAAGAAGGGGAACGTGGACATCATTATCGGCACCCATCGCCTGCTGCAGAAGGATGTGGCGTTCAAGGACCTCGGCCTTATGATCATCGATGAGGAACAGCGCTTCGGGGTCAAGGACAAGGAACGCCTCAAATCATTCCGGGCGGTGGTGGATGTCATGACCCTGTCCGCCACGCCGATTCCACGAACGCTCTACATGTCCATGATGGGGATTCGCGACCTTTCGATCATCGACACCCCCCCCGTTGACCGTCTGGCGGTGAAGACCATTGTGTCCCGCTTTTCCGAGGAGTTGATCCGGGAGGCGGTGTTGCGTGAGCTGCGCCGGGGGGGGCAGGTGTTCTTCGTCCATAACCGGGTGCAGACCATCGGCAAACGGGCGGAACTGCTGGCGGCACTGGTGCCGGAAGCAAAAATCGCCGTGGGGCATGGCCAGATGGGGGAGCATGAGCTGGAGAAGGTGATGCTCGGCTTCATGCATGGTGAAACCAATCTGCTGCTCTGTACCACCATCATCGAATCCGGTCTGGACATCCCCAATGCCAATACCCTGATTGTCGACCATGCCGACAAATTCGGCCTGTCACAGCTCTACCAGCTGCGGGGGAGGGTGGGGCGCTCCACCCAGCGCGGCTATGCCTATCTGCTGATTCCGGGAGAGGGGGCGATCAGCTCCGATGCCCGTGAACGGTTGAGGGTACTGCAGGAAATCTCCGAACTGGGGGCCGGTTTCCGCATCGCCACCCACGACATGGAAATTCGCGGCGCGGGCGATATGCTGGGCAACCGTCAATCGGGGACGGTCACGGAGATCGGTTTCGAGCTCTACAATCAGATGCTGGAGGAAACCATCTGCCGGATGCGGGGTGAAGAGATGGTCGAACGGGTCGAGCCGGAGATCAACCTCAAGGTGCCGGCCTTCATCCCCGAGGCCTATGTGAAGGATGCCGGGCAGCGGCTGGTCATCTACAAAAAGCTGACCCAGGCCGAAAACGAAGAGGATGTGCTGGATGTGCAGAACGAGGTGCTTGACCGCTTCGGAAAATATCCGCTGGCCACCTCCTACCTGTTCGAGATCATGAAGCTGCGGGTACTGCTGAAGGTTCTGATCGTACGGCAGATTGATTTCGACGGCAAAGCGGTGATCATTTCCTTCCATCCGCGCACCCCGGCCCAGCCGGATACCATCATCGGAATGATGCGGGGTGAACCGAAAAAATATCAGTTCACCCCGGATTACAAGCTGGTCTGCACCCTGAAGGATACGTCGTTCGAGGGGATTCTGGAAATGGCGAAGAGTGTGCTGAAGCGGCTGGTGCCGCCGGTGGTTCAGTAAAACATCAGCCAGGCATCCAGGAAAAAGAACAGCCACCCCAGGTTGCAGATCAGGGCGATATACCAGAGGTAGTGCCGTTTGGTCAGGCTGGCGATGGATGACAGCATCAGGGCGATCTGCAGGAAAATCAGCGCGTAGGCAAAATTCCCCCCCATATCCTGCGCCTTGAGTTTTGCCTTGGCTATGGTTTCGGCCTTGTCCTTGATCTCTTTCTTTTCACCATCATAGCGCTTGATCTCGTCACCGTACTTCTGGATGATCTTCTGATATTCCGCTTTTGTCTCCGGAGCTAACCCTTTCTGGGCGAGGTACTGCAGCTCCAATGTTGTCTTGTTCGTTTCGAACGTATGCCCCTTGATGCTCTTGGCCTGGTAGAAGGCCCACTGGTCGCTCTCCTGCCCCTGGGCCATAATGGCGCGCGACGAGAATTTCCCCATATAGAGCGTTGTCAACGCGGCCAGTACCGCCATGATGGCGGTGGAAAGGGCCAATCGCCCCTGCCATTTATCCTTTTGTTCTGACATCTGCACCCTCCCTTGGTTATCTATTCAGAAAAAAAGCGGCGCAGACGACGGCGGAATGATCCCCGCCTGCTCGGCGCGCTGCATCAGGCAGGAGATGGCCTGAACCCCCTCATCTCCCAGATCTGTTGAAAAATCGTTGACGTACAGGTCGATGTGGGCGGCACAGACGTCCGGGTCCATCTCCTGGGAATGTTCGCCGATATAGCGGGCCGCTTCGCCGGGGTGGCTGCGGGCATACCGGACGCCGCTCCGCAGGGCAGATTCGATTGCCGCGATGGTTTCCGCCCCCAGTGAGCGCCGGGCCACAATGCCGCCAAGCGGAATCGGCAGTCCGGTTTCCCCCTCCCACCATTCCCCAAGGTCGAGCACCTTATGCAGGCCGAGCCCGGCGTAGGTAAAGCGGGATTCGTGGATGATCAGCCCGGCGTCGACGGTGCCGGTCACGACGGCATCCATAATCTCGTCGAACGGCATGACGACAAACGTATCCAGTGACGGATCGAACAGCCGCAGCAGCAGCAGGGCGGTGGTGTAGCGCCCCGGCACCGCGATGGTCCGGCCGCGCAGGGCTGTCGGGGCAATCGCTTCAGCCGCTACCAGCAGCGGCCCACAGCCCCGTCCCAGCGCACTGCCGGAGCGGAGCAGGGCATAGCTTTCGCGAATATGCCCCAGGGCGTGGTAGGACACCTTGCTGACATCCAGTGTGCCGTCAAGCGCCAGCAGGTTGAGGGTTTCCACGTCTTCCAGCCGTTCCCGGTAGGCCAGTCCGTCCGTTTCCACCAGACCGTGCACCAGCGGGTAGAACATGAAGGTATCGTTGGGGCAGGGGGAGAAGCCGAGGGTGAGAGTTCGGTTCATGACAGTTCCTTGAGCGGTTTCCGTCGTACATACAGAATTTTCTTCACTTTTGCCACAACTGCGCCGGAATCATCAACAATTTTAAGATTAAACTCCGGAAGATATTTCCGGCCGTCGGCGGTGGCGGCCCGGATGTCGGCAAGTTCCGTTGCCAGAATCGTGATCGTGCAGGTTACCGTGCCTGTGCCGGGGCGCACGAATTCTATTTCTGCCCCCTTGTCCCAGACCGTGTAGTCTGTGCCGAGCAGCTGCATCAGCAGCAGCATCAGGTGCGGGTCAATCATGGAGTAGAGGCTGCCGCCGAACTGGGTGCCGACGATGTTCCTGTTGTACCAGCGCAATTTCATGGACACACAAAGCTCGTGCCAGTCGGGGCTGATGCGGGTGACCGTGACTCCGGCCCCCAGGTAGGGGGGGTACCACTGCAGCAGAAACGTTAACAGGCGGGGTGTCCAGTTCATATCGGTTCTGCTACCTCTCGAGCACAAACGTCACCGGCCCGTCATTGACCAGCGAAACCTGCATGTCGGCCTGGAAGATCCCGGTTGCCACCGGCACTCCGGTCCGTCTGGCGGCAGCCACGAAGTATTCGTACAGCCGTTTCCCTTCGTCGGGCGGTGCTGCTGTATCGAATGATGGGCGTTTCCCTTTGGTGCAGTTTCCGGCCAGAGTGAATTGCGAGACGATCAGCAGGCTTCCGCTGATATCCATTACAGACAGGTTCATCTTGCCGTCATTGTCGGAGAATATACGCAGTCCGCATATCTTATCCACCAGCCAGTCGGCTTTTTTTTCGTCGTCCCCTTTTTCCACTCCCACAAGAACCAGAGTGCCGCGCCCTATCTGGTCGACAATGCTGTCCCCAACGGTTACGGAAGCTGAGGTCACTCGCTGGATGACGACCTTCACGCTACACCCTCACCAGCTCATATTTCCGTGTCCCCAAGCCGACCTTCTCCCCATGCTCCAGCTGCACTTCCCACGGGATATCCGGCCAGCAGCCGCGAAATTTATCCCCACCCGGTTCGTGGCCGCTCTTCAGAGCCGAACCTTCGTTGCCGCGCGCTCCGTTGACCAGATCGGCACACGCCTGGTCGATGGCCACCGGGTCGGTGGAGGCGCAGATGCCGATATCGTTGACAATCGGGGCGTCGGAGTGGCCGTAGCAGTCGCAGGCCGGGGAAACCTGGGTGATGAAGTTGATGTAGATCGCTTTGCCCGCTTTTCCGCTCAGCGCGCCGGTGGCGTACTCGGCCATCTTGCGCATGACCAGATCGGCGGCTTCGTTCCACTGGATGTTGATCGCCTTGACCGGGCAGACCGTAATGCAGCGCGAACAGCCGGCACACTTCAGCGGGTCGATGACCGCTTTGCCGGCGGTGATGGTAATCGCATCGTGGGCACAGGATTTGGGGCAGATACCGCATCCGATGCAGCCCTTTTGCGAGACTTTCGGCGCCACGGTGGAGTGCTGTACCATTTTTCCCTTGCGGCTGGCGCATCCCATGCCGAGGTTTTTGACGGCGCCGCCGAAGCCGGTCAGCTCGTGGCATTTGAAGTGGGTCATGGTTACGATGGAATCAGCCTCGACAATCTCGGTGCCGATGTATGTATTTTTCAGCAGTTCGCCCGCAATGGGGACCTCCGTTTCGGTGACGCCGCGCAGGCCGTCGCTGATGACCAGCGGCGCACCGACGGAGGAGTAGCCGAAACCGTTTTCGATGGCGCAGGTCAGGGCGGAAACCGCTTCCTTGCGCTGGCCGGGATACAGTGTGGATGAATCGGTCAAAAACGGCAGTGCCCCCAGTTTTTTGATCTCTTCCACTACCCGCCGGGCAAAGACCGGACGGAGATAGGTGTGGTTCCCCTTTTCACCGAAATGGATTTTTACCGCTGTCAGATCTCCTTCGGTAACAGCCTGTGCAAGCCCCGCCAACGCCAGCAGTTTGGCGATTTTGTCGAACAGATTTTCCGAATGACCGGTGCGCATGTCACTAAAAAAGACTTTAGCCATCGGTTTTCTCCTTTTAAAAGTATTTTTTTGACAAGCGTCAAGTAATTTGTTCGGGAGACGAGATACTGTCTCTATCACAAAAACAGGAAAAACTCACCTACGAGTTTACTACACCAACCAACAAAAGGGAGAAAACACAATGGAAATGTTCTGTAATCAATGCGAGCAGGCGGCAAACGGCACCGGATGCAATATCTCGGGCGTATGCGGAAAAAAACCGGAGATAGCGGCACTGCAGGACCACCTGCTGTACGGCCTGAAAAGTCTGGCGCTCTATGCCGACAAGCAGGGACGTGATGCCGAGATTGACCGCTTTACCATCGAAGGTCTTTTCACCACTGTGACGAACGTGGATTTTGATGCCGCCCGCATCGGAGAGCTGATCAGCCGGTGCTACCAGTTGAAAGAAAAGGCTAAAGCTGCTGACACGGTAACACTCTCCGGTCCGGTCGCCGACTGGAAGCCGGCTGCTGATCTGGCCGGCATGATCAGCCAGGGGGAAGCCCACGGCATCAACACCCAGCATGTCAATGAAGATATCCGTTCCGTCATCGAGATTCTCATGTACGGCCTGAAGGGTATGGCCGCCTATATGGACCATGCCATGATCCTCGGCAGAACCGATGATGACGTTATGGCATTTTTCCAGAAGGCGCTGGCAGCGACAACCGATCCCAACCTTGGTCTGATGGATTATGTCGGCCTCTCCATGGAGTGCGGCAAGCAGAACCTGACCGTCATGGGGCTGTTGAACAACGCCCATACCGATGCCTATGGCCACCCGGTTCCGACAGCGGTACAGCTCGGCACCAAGGCGGGCAAGGCGATTCTGGTAACCGGCCACGACCTGAAGATGCTGGAAGAACTGCTCAAGCAGACCGAAGGCAAAGGGATCAATGTCTACACCCACGGTGAGATGCTGCCGGCCCACGGCTATCCCGGTCTGAAGAAGTATGCACATCTGGTCGGCAACTTCGGCGGCGCATGGCAGGACCAGGCGAAGGAGTTCGTCAACTTCCCCGGTGCCATTATCTTCAACACCAACTGCATCCAGAAGCCGTCCGACAGTTACAAGGATCGTCTGTACACCTGGGGTCTGGTGGCATGGCCGGATGTAAAGCACGTTGACGGATGGGACTTCACGGATGTCATCAATACGGCACTGGCGCTTCCCGGCCTGCCGGATAATCCGGGGCAGGAAATTCTGACCGGCTTCGGCCACAATGCGTTGCTGGGCGTGGCCGACAAGATTGTCGCTGCCGTCAAGTCCGGCGCCATCAGGCATTTCTTCCTCATCGGCGGCTGCGACGGCGCCAAGTCGGGCCGCAACTACTATACGGAATTTGCCGAGAAGCTCCCCCAGGATACGGTTATCCTGACGCTGGCCTGCGGCAAGTACCGTTTCAACAAACTGGAGTTCGGCGACATCGGTGGCATCCCGCGTTTACTTGATATCGGCCAGTGCAATGATGCCTATTCAGCCATTCAGATTGCCGTGGCCCTGGCGGGTGCTTTCGAGTGCGGCGTCAACGATCTGCCGCTCTCGATGATTCTTTCCTGGTACGAGCAGAAAGCGGTGGTCATCCTTCTGACCCTGTTCCATCTCGGTATCAAGAACATCAAGCTCGGACCGACGCTGCCGGCATTCATCACGCCGAATGTGCTGAATTTCCTGGTGGAGAACTTCAACGTCGGCCCGATCACAACGGTCGAGGCTGATATGAAGGCGATTCTTGGCTAGTATAACCGCATAAACCTGTCTGACAGTAACGCCCCCGGTGGAGATTCCAGCGGGGGCGTTGTTTTTCCGGTTCGTGAAAATATGTTTGCAATGTCTGCCGATGATACGGTACAAAAAATGCCACTATGAAACTTTTCATGAACAAACCGGCATCGTGCTTCCGTCTGCTGCTCGCCCTCCTTGCCGCCTCAATGTTGTGTGCAGCCACAGCGGCCGCTGATATCAGGGAGGATGCTGAGTCAGCGGTATCGGGCCTGCATCGTAATAATGCCGCCGAAAAATTTCCGGATGATCTGAACAGCATTGATGTAGTCATTGAGATCGCGCGTCGTTGCGTATGGAATAATGATCTTGAGGTTGCCGACATTCATTTTCTGCTGGCACTTCAGAAGTCTCAGATACTGGAGGCAAAGCTGGCTGTGCCTCCAGCCGCCCCCCTGCCTGAAGCCTCTGCACCGCCTACCCCCCCCGAGTTGAAGCTCCCGGTTGAGTCGCCCGAACATGAAACAACGGAACCCCCCGGTTCCAGCCGGCTTGTCGGCGTGAAGGGAATCTATACGGTGGTCAGGGCGGATACACTCCGCCTTGTCGCGGCAAAACTGGGGGTAACTCAGCAGCATCTTCGCGGCATGAACGGCCTGGATGCGAAGGCGTACCTTAAGGTCGGACAGAAACTCGCGTACAATAATCGCAAAATTATTCCGCAGCAGCTTAAAGACGGCATTATCATCAACATTCCGGACCGGACACTGTATTTTTTCCAGCAGGGGGCTCTGGTTACCTCGCTCCCCGTGGCGCTCGGCTCTGTCGTAAAAAATGAAAAGTATGTGTGGCAGACACCGGTGGGAAAATTCAAAATCACGGCAAAACTGAAAGATCCAACCTGGACGGTGCCCCGCTCAATTCAGACAGAGATGGAAGAACAGGGGAAGGAGGTTATCAGCAGTATCCCCCCCGGACCGGAAAATCCGCTTGGCAAATATGCGATAAAAACCTCCATTCCCGGAATTCTGATTCACAGCACAACCAGACCATCATCTATTTACAGTTTTTCCAGCCATGGCTGTATCCGGATCTCTCCGGGGCAGATGGAGGGATTTTTCCCGCAGGTAAAGGTGAATACCAGGGGAGAAATAATCTATAAGCCGGTTAAACTGGCCGTGACCGAGGATGGGCGGGTTTTTCTGGAGGCGCACCGTGATGTCTATAACAAGAGCGCCAATGCCATTGCCGAAGTCAGGGAAATGATAGAAAAACAGAAGCTTGCGGAATTGGTTGACTGGAACAAGCTGAAGTCGGTTTTACAGCAGAAGAGAGGGATTGCCGAGGATATTTCGCTGCAGCAGGTCACAGGAGTCAGCGGGAGGACCCTCTTGTGACCCCTGTGGCCATGTGATCTGCGGCGCGTTTAATCGTATGATGATGGTTCCGTCCCCTTGATGAAGCATTCCATTACCGCTCCGGCGGTGCCCTCCCTCGCAAGTCTGCCGGTGCGCGGATTTATCAGCACAAATGACACATTTTCCGGTGCATGGAACTCTTCCGCCGGCAGGGACAAAATAGCCTTTTGCATGAAATCCCCCCAGATCGGTGCGGCCGCCTGACCGCCGGTCCCGCCGCTTCCCAGAGAACGTTCCTGATCATATCCGACCCAGACCCCTGTCACCAGCTGCGGAATATAGCCAACAAACCAGGCGTCCTTGGAGCCATTGGTAGTGCCGGTTTTTCCCGCTACCGGACGTCCCATGATGGATGCGCGGTGCCCGGTACCGCTGGAAACAACGCTCTGCATCAGGTTGGTTATGACATATGCTGTTTCGGGGGGGATTACCGGGACCGGAACCGATGGCGGCGTTTCCTGAAGTACGGTGCCCTCGGTGTCGGTTACTTTGGTGATGAAATACTGGGTGTTAAGCATGCCGCTGTTGGCAAAAACGGCGTACGCCGAGGTCAATTCAAAGGGGGAGATGGAGGCCGCCCCCAGCGCCAGTGCCAGATTGGCCGGAATTGGTGAGGTGAACCCCAGTCTTTGGGCATATTCTGCCGTGTACGGTGCTCCGATCTGTTCCATGATCTTTACGCTGACGATGTTGATGGAATAGGTTAATGCTTCGCGCATGGCGACGCGGCCACGGAACTCATGGTCGTAATTCTGCGGTTTCCAGATTCCGCCGGCACCGTCCGGATATTCGACCGGTGCGTCCTCGATAATCGTTGCCGGGGTCAGCCCCTTGTCGAGTGCCGCAGCATATATTATCGGCTTGAACGCTGAACCGGCATTTCTCTTGGCCTGCATGGCACGGTTGAACTGGCTTTTTTTGAAGTCGTATCCTCCGACCATGGCTTTGACCCCCCCGGTGCGGGGATCGATGGACACTAGTGCCGCCTGAACTTCCGGGGTCTGGTCAAGGGCAAACTGGGCACCTTCCTTGTTAACTTCAGGAGAAACCACCGAAACCTCGATGACGGAGCCGAGCGTCAGCCCCTTGTTCCCCTTTTCCGGTTTGCCGTAGCGGTTGGTCATGGCAATTTTGCCGCCCCAGGCCATGTTTTTTCGGGAAAGGATGCCATTGCGCTCGCCAACCCTGACCAGAGCTTCACCCCGTTCCGGATTGAGTCCAACAACGACACCCTGGTAAGTTTCACCGGTTTTCAGCACGACAGAATCGATAGAATCTTCAACTTTTGTGCAAAAAGTTTCGACATCCGCTTCATTCAGATACTTTGTCGGCCCCCGGAATCCCTGGCGCTTGTCCACCTCTTTGAGCCCTTTGCGGAGGCTCTCATAGGCTGCCCGCTGCATGCCGGCGTTCATGGTGGTATAGATTTTCAGCCCACCCTTATAGAGTTGTTCCTCACCATATTTCTGTTCCAGCTGGATGCGCAGATGTTCAAGATAATATGCTGACTGGTCGTTATTGACCTTCTTCATCGGCTGCAGGACGATGGGGGTTTTCTTGGCATGATCGGCCTCAACCGGTGTTATGTACCCTTCACTGGTCATGCGATCAAGCACGTACGCCTGACGTTCCCGCGCTTTTTCAAGGTGTTTGATCGGGGAGTATGTGTTGGGTGCTTTCGGCAGTCCGGCCAGCATGGACATTTCGGCAAGGTTGAGCTGATCGACATTTTTCCCGAAATAGGTTTCGGCCGCCGCCTGGACACCATAGGCACCGCTGCCAAGATAAATCTGGTTCAGGTACAGGTACAGAATTTCATCTTTAGTGAGTCGTTCCTCCATCCGCGTGGCGAGGATAGCCTCCTTGATCTTGCGGGAAAACTTTTTCTCCGGCGACAGCAGCATGGATTTGGTCACCTGCTGGGTGATTGTTGACGCGCCTTCTTTTTTGCTCAGGGAGATTATGTTTTTGAAGGTCGCCCGCACAATCCCAAGATAGTCGATTCCCTTGTGTGAATAGAAGTTGGCATCTTCAGCCGAGACAAATGCCTGAATCAGCTTGCGCGGCATCTTGTTGACCGGTACCACAATGCGGCGTTCAAGGTAGAACTCGCCGACAAGGATTCCGTCATCTCCAAAAACCTGCGAAACGATGGGGGGTTTGTAGTCAGCCAGGCGGTCTACTCTGGGGAGTTTTGCCAACAGGTAAAAAACGTATCCGGACATGCCGAGCAGGGACACAACGGCGAGCGTCACCGCACACAGCAGCACTGTTGACCAAAAACTGCTGTTAGCGGCGGGAGATGGCAGCTTTCTATCCATTGAATCAACCTTCCTGAAAAACGTGAATAAGCAGTTTCAGAGTAACAGCTAATACTGCATTCTGCGGCACAAAATAGCATACCATTTCAGGAATTCAAGCTTATTCAAAGCGGAACAGATCTGCTGATGTACTGTTGTAGCGGCTGCCGTTTAAAAAAAATCGTGTCACAGGGAGCCTCTTTATGGTACTACGTCCCTGTTTCATAATTATTCTGACGATTTATTGAGGAGAGATGCTATGTGCGGCATTGTTGGATACATTGGTGGGCAGCAGGCGACCCCGATTATTCTGGAAGGGCTGAAAAAACTGGAATACCGCGGGTACGACTCTGCCGGCATCGCCACGCTCGGTGATGGTGAATCTGCCATTCGCAGAAGCCAGGGGAAATTGATAAATCTTGAAAATATCCTTCGCGACCAGCCGCTTACCGGAACCGTCGGTATTGGGCATACCCGCTGGGCAACCCATGGCCGCCCTTCTGAAATCAACGCCCACCCTCATAAAGCCGGTCCGGTGATCGTGGTGCATAACGGCATCATCGAGAACTATCTGCAGCTTAAAGAACAGCTGAATAAGACCGGACATACGTTCAAGAGTGAAACCGATACGGAGGTTATTGCCCACCTGATTGAGGATATGCTCAGGACGGGAGTGGATTTTGAAAAGGCGGTTCGGCAGTCCCTGGCACAGTTGCGGGGGGCATATGCGGTGTGTATTCTTAACGAGGAAGAACCGGGAACCCTGATTGCCGCCAAACTGGGGTCGCCTATGGTTGTCGGCCTCGGCGAGGGGGAGTTCTTCGTTGCTTCTGATATCCCACCTATTTTGGCCTATACCCGTGAAATGGTTTTTATGGAAGATGGCGATCTGGTTGTTTTCAAAGATGGTGCGGCTTTTTTCTCAACCATTGACGGTGCACCACTGGAGAAAAAAGCACGGCATATAGACTGGTCTCCCATGATGGCTGAAAAGGGGGGGTACCGGCACTTCATGCTGAAGGAAATTCACGAACAGCCCCGTGCGGTGCGCGATACTATTGCCGGCAGGCTGCTTGAGGCAGAGGGGGATGTGTATTTTGAAAATCTGCAGTTCAGTGATCGCCAGCTGGCAGGAGTCAAGCGGATTGTCATCATTGCATGCGGCACTTCCTGGCATGCCGCCCTGGTGGGCAAATTTTATTTGGAGGGGTTCTGCCGCATTCCGGTTGAGGTCGATATCGCGTCAGAGTTCCGCTACCGCAATCCGGTTGTGGACGAACACACTCTGGCGATCGTCATTTCCCAGTCCGGGGAGACGGCTGATACCCTGGCGGCACTGCGTGAGGCAAAGTCCCGCGGCGCTATGAATATTGCAATCTGCAACGTGGTTGATTCATCCATTGCCCGTGAATCGGAGGGGGTTATCTATACCCATGCCGGGCCGGAAATCGGCGTTGCCTCGACCAAGGCGTTTGTTACCCAGTTGACCGCCCTGTACCTCTTTACCATCCGGCTCGGAAGGGCTAACTGTACGATCGATATCGCCCATGGTCAGAGAATGATCGCGGCGCTCAAGAGAGTCCCGGGGGGACTGGAAGAAGCGCTGAAGCTGAATGAATATACGGAAAAAATTGCAAAAAAATATATGAACGCCCGTGATTTCCTGTATCTCGGCCGGGGGAAAAATTTTCCGATCGCTCTTGAAGGTGCGCTCAAGCTCAAGGAAATATCCTACATCCACGCTGAGGGGTATCCCGCCGGCGAGATGAAGCATGGCCCGATTGCCCTTATTGATGAGGAGGTGCCGGTTGTCGTGTTGGTGCCCAAAGGGAGTTCCTACGAAAAGACGCTCTCCAACATGGAGGAGGTTATCGCCCGGGGCGGCCGTGTCATCGCTGTCTGTACGGCCGGTGATGAAGAGGTGCGGGGCAGGTCAGAGACGGTTATTGAAATACCGAGTCTTGACGAAGATCTTGATCCGCTGCTGCTGTCGGTCCCGCTGCAGCTCCTGGCGTACCACATTGCCGTATTGAAGGGGACCGATGTGGACCAGCCACGGAATCTGGCCAAGAGTGTCACAGTTGAATGACCCGGGCACTTTTTCCCTCTATTACGGTGCTGTGCGACAGGTCCAAAAATAGTCAACATTCTGCCGCATAGATATGGTGTCAGCCTGCCAGCCGTTGCTCTCGGTGATTATCCCAACGCTTAATGAGGCCGGATATCTCCCGCCGCTCTTAACTGACCTGAATGCACAGCAGGACATTCTGCTTGAAATCATTGTTGCCGATGGCGGTTCGATTGATGCAACAGGATCAGTCGCAGAGGCTTCCGGCGCCACGTTAGTAAAATCAAGGCGGGGGCGGGGGGTACAGATGAACGCAGCGGCAGAAGTGGCGTGCGGCGAATTCATTCTTTTCCTGCATGCAGACTCTCGAATAAAGAACCCCACTCTTCTTCGCCATGCCGTGGCTGCGCTTGCCGCCGAAGCTCGGGGAGAGGTGCCGGTTGCCGGGCACTTCAGTCTGAGGTTTGACCGCACAGTAGCACAGCACAGCCTGGCCTATCGCTATATGGAGGAGAAAAGCGCCCTTAATCGTGTTAATACGACAAACGGCGACCAGGGATTACTGCTTGCGGCGGAATCTTTTCGGCAAATTGGCGGGTTCAATGAAAATATGTCGTTTCTGGAAGATCAGCACATTGCCGAAACCATCCGTTCACGGGGGTGCTGGATTACGCTCCCCGGAGTCCTTAATACGTCGGCACGGCGGTTTGAGACGGAGGGGTTCCATCGCCGCCGCATCCTCATGGCCATGATGATGGGGCTGTACAGTATTGGCGCGGAACACTTTTTCGCCCGAGCTCCGGAGGTGTACCGGGTTCAGCATGAGACCGGTACACTCGTACTGACGCCGTTTTTTAACGCTGTCCGGCGCATGTTGCGAAACGAATGGGGTCTCGGCGGCACCGTCCGTAATTTCTACCTTCTGGGGCGTTATGTCCGGCAGAATTCCTGGCAGCTGTTTTTCTCTCTCGATGTTGTACTGCGGCCGATTCTTGGCGCCGGGCGCAATCCATTTCTGACCTTTCATGACCGGGTATTCGGGCCATGTACGAATTTCAGGATATTCAATATCCTCACCGGCATACTCTGTTTTGTCTGGTTCATTGGGATCGTGCCGCCGGTAGTTCAGCTATTGGAATTTGGTATAAAAAAACAGCCTCCCCAGTAAGCATACCGTATTGAAATCAGTTGTAATCCCACGAAACAAACTGCTACGCGGGAAACTTCTGCCCGCATTATTTATTATCCCTGTCCTCCATTTTTCTTTTGACAGGATGAAATTATGTATGATAGAAAGCGAGTCCCTTTGGGTCGGAGCAATTTTGTTTTGTTGTTCCTGAAAAAAGATTGTTGTTGTGGAAAATA
>CAIOXL010000196.1 GCA_903862245.1 uncultured Geobacteraceae bacterium
ACCAGAGTCAAAATCCGAGATAAAAATCCAAATGGTAGCAGAGCAGACGCGGTTTAGTTCAACAACAGTTTATGCGGTGGTTCCGCTGACGCTACACACCGCATAAACTCTTAATTCGTTATGTCAGCGGATTTCGAGAACATCCGCCGTCTTTTTGGCGGGTGCTGCCGTCTGCTCCAGGTCTCTGCTTTTCTCCACGTGTTGTTTTTGTTTCGTGGCAAGCCCTGCCGCCTCTTGTCCCTTGAATCCAATCATTTGAAGAAATTCTTCAAATGCCAGTTTCCATGAACCGGCATCACCGGCAAAAATGCCATGCCCGTCTTCCTTATACGGAGGGAGTTTTACAAATCGCCCCTTTCCTCCGGCTTCTATGAATCCGTTAAACCATTGTCGGGGCAGCTCGGCCCCCCAATATCGATCATTCTCGCTGTACAGCCAGAGTGTTGGAACCTTTGAAACAGCCCCGTATTCCCGGCACAAGGCTGTGAGACCGTCCGCACTACAAGGATTTTCAGGGCGTGTTGCCGGGTTGCCGCCACCGCCACCAGAGAAATTAACCGCACCGATCAAACCTGGTAACGCCCGTGCGGAAAGAGCTATTGCCGTCATTCCCCCGTATGATGCCCCTACCACAATCCCGCGGGACAGATCAACATAGGGCAGATTCGCAGCCGCTTTTAACACGTATTCAGTCTGGTCGGCTGCGGCGGCATACACAAGCGGATATGACATGCCGTTACAACTGCTGCCACCATATTCCGCGTCAGGACCACCGCTCACACCGTAGCCGACCCGCGTCGGGACAAGCACAACAAAACCTGCGGAGACAAAATACTTTGAGTTGCTGGAATAACGCTGCCGCTTCATTTTTTCCAGCGCTGAAGCAGCGTTTCCTGGTCTGCCGTGATTCAGTACCAGATAGGGGGCCTTTTTCCGCTGATCGTCCCGGAAAACGGTAACTTTGATACGCTGATTGACTTCCTGCCCGTAGATCGTTTTAACGCTGACGGGTACTTCTATTACTTCCTCAACAACTGCCGCAAACAATACCGCCGGTACGCAAAGGATCAGGACCGTCAGTAGACCGTTACGTCGCAGTGTATTGGAGCCGTTCTTCATTGCCGCCCTCTTATATTTGTCCAGATCATGCTATCTCGCGGCGTCCGCTGCCATCACAGCAGACTCTCCCCGGTCATCTCCTTCGGCTGCGCAAGCCCGAGCATTTTCAGCATGGTCGGTGCCACGTCGGCCAGCCTGCCCCCCTCACGGAGCGCACTCCCCCGGCGGCTGTCATCCACCAGCACCAGCCAGACCGGGTTGGTCGTATGGGCGGTGAACGGTTCGCCGTTGTCGTCGCACATCTGTTCGGCATTGCCGTGGTCGGCGGTAATCAGCACCGCACCCCCCTTTTTCTGCACGGCAGCAACAATCCGTCCAACGCAGGCATCCACCGCTTCCACAGCCGCAATAGCCGCAGCCTCGATACCGGTGTGGCCGACCATGTCACAGTTGGCATAGTTGAGAACAACAACATCGTACAGATCCTGATCAAGAAGATTCAGCAGCTTGTCCGTCACCTGGACCGCGCTCATCTCCGGCTTCTGGTCGTAGGTGGCAACCTCTTTCGGAGAAGGGATCAAGGCACGGTCTTCCCCCGCAAAAGGGGTTTCCACGCCGCCGTTGAAGAAAAAAGTCACATGGGCGTATTTCTCGGTTTCGGCGATGCGCAGCTGTTTCAGCCCGGCAGCGGCGAGTACGCCGCCGAGAATGTTAGTGAGTTCTGTCGAGCCAAACGCAATCGGCAGACCAAAGGTTGCATCGTATTCGGTCAGGCAGACATAACCTGCCAGCTGTGGCCGTTTCCGGCGTTCAAAACCGTCAAAGTCATCCAGTGCCAGGGCACGGGTGATTTCACGGGCACGGTCGGAGCGGAAGTTGAAGAGAATGAAGCCGTCGCCGTTATCCAGCGTGGCATTTTTGGCAACGACAGCCGGCAGCACAAATTCGTCATGCACAGCGGCGGCATAACTCTGTTCAATCGCCTCTTTCGCCGAAGTGCAGGGTAGGCCCTCGCCGCTGACCATGGCGTTGTACGCTTTCTCCACCCTGTCCCAACGATTGTCACGGTCCATGGCGTAGTAGCGCCCCATCACCGTCGCAATTTTACCGACGCCGATACGCGCAATCTCCCCTTCCAGCTGGGCAAGGTACTCAATGCCGCTCTGCGGCGGTGTGTCACGGCCATCCAGCAGGCAGTGGACGAAAACATCGCGTACCCCTTCCCGCTTCGCCAGTTCCAGCAGAGCATACAGGTGGGTGTTATGGGAGTGTACCCCCCCATCGGAGAGCAGGCCGGAGAGATGCAATCTCCCGCCGGCAGCCTTGACCCTGGCAAGGCAGTCGAGCAGGACCGGATTGGTAAAGAAGTCACCATCCAGTATGGATTTGGTGACGCGGGTCAGTTCCTGGTAGACAACCCGGCCGGCCCCCAGATTAAGGTGACCGACTTCCGAGTTGCCCATCTGCCCCTCCGGCAGTCCGACCGCCATGCCGGAAGTGCGGATCGCGGTATGAGGATATTCGTGCAGTAATCTGGTCAGGTTGGGGGTCTTCGCCAGGGCAACGGCGTTGTGGGCTGGGTTGGGGTTGATCCCCCAGCCGTCAAGAATCATCAGGAGAAGTGGTTTTTTCATCGGTACGTCCTTTCGGATCAGTGATGATACGGTTCGCCATTCAGAATGGTAAAAGCACGGTAAATCTGTTCCAAGAGAAAGACCCGCACCATCTGGTGGGTAAAGGTCATTTTCGAGAGCGCCAGCAGCCTGCCGCGCCGGCGGAACTCTTCGGAGAAGCCGTACGCGCCGCCAATGGCAAAAACCACATCGGCCACGCCGCTGTCCCGCTGCCGCCCCACAAGGGCCGACAGTCCGGGGGAGTCAAGCTGCTCGCCCCGTTCATCCAGCAGGATCAGAGTCGCACCGGGCGGTATCTGCTTCTCCAGGCGCTCACACTCCCGACGGCGCATTTCCTCCGCCGCAGCCCCCTTCTCGTCACGGATATCGATCAGTTCCAGGGGAGTATAGCGCCGGATGCGCCCGGCATATTCATCGACCGCATCCTTTATCCACGGGTCACGGCTTTTGCCGACCCACAGAACCCTGATTTTCAAAAATCGGATCCCTTGCGCGCCGCTTCAATGTCTGCAGGGAGCGCCACTCGGGGAGCCATACCCCACAGGCCGTCCAGATCGTAGTACCGGCGGATCTGGTCATGGAAAATATGCACCAGCACATCACCATAATCCATGACGATCCATTTGCCGTCAGTCGCCCCCTCGATATCGTTGACCTTGCCGAATTTTTTCAGCCCGGTGCGGATATTGTCGGCAATGGCCTGGTTCTGTTTGTCGGAAGAGCCGGAGATGATTACCATGTAGTCGGCGATCGACGAGACCCGCGAAATGTCGCGGACACAGATATCATAGGCTTTTTTGTCATAGGCCAGTTCGGCGCATGTAAGTGCGCGCTCTACGGCGGTCAGGGTGAGCTTTTCTACGGGTACTGTTTTTTTTACGGGCATTAGGTATAGATCCTTTGCTGCGAGATATATGCTGCTACGTCAGGCGGTACAAACCGGCCGATGTCGGCGCCGGCGGCGGCAAGCCGGCGGATTTCCGTTGAAGAAAGATCCAGCGGCGAACCGGTGATGAAACATATGGCATGCCCGGACTCATGAATCAGGCGACCGGTTGCGCGGTCATGGGTGAACGCCTCCCGAACCGCTTCCGGCAGAGCGCCCATTGGGTCGATAACGGAGATGCCGGGACGCTCAACGACGATCAGGTTGCAGCTGCGGAAAATTTCGTCATAGCGGTGCCAGGTACCGATCTCCAGAAAGGAGTCACCGCCGATGATGAAAAACAGTTCGTCCCCCGGGCATTGTTCACGAAGTACTCGGATTGTATCAACGGAATACGATTTGCCCATCCGCTCCGCTTCGACCGTTGACAGTTCGAAACCGTCACGGTCGGTGATCGCCAGAGTGACCATGTGTGAGCGGCATTCAAACGATACGTTCCCCGCCAGCGGTTTGTGCGGCGGATCAGCCGCCGGAATAAAGAGAACCTTGTCGAGCCTGCAGGCGTCCTGCGCCTCCCGGGCAATACGCAGATGTGCGTTGTGTACCGGGTTGAAGCTCCCCCCCAGCAGGCCGATTCTCATCTACAGGATCTCCGGCTTGAGCAGTGTACCCCTGACCGGTATGGAATAGACCCCCGGAGAGGTCATAAATTTGGTCAGCAGCATGAACACCAGTTTCTGTTTTTCCAAAAAATCCGCATTGGGCATAATCTCCAGTTTCATGTTGAGAGGAGCCACGGCAGCATCGTCACCGGTCGGCAGGTCCCCCGAAATCCGCATGTACACCCCGTCCCCCTCAAGGGTAAAACTCTCCAGACGGGCTTTCCCGTCGCTGATCCTGACAATACCCTGTGTTTTCAGATTGGCGGCGTCCGGAAGGGGGAAGGCCCCCAGCTTGACACCGATAAGATCAAGCTGTTTTACCTCAACCTTGAGGTCGCCGTTCAAGCCCTTCGCAGTACGCTTTAGTACCCCCCGGCTCCAGAGGTTTCCGGCAACCCTGGCCCCCAGAACGCTTTTGAAAAAGGGAATGTCGGCAAGGGAGAGGTCATGTGCGTCAAGATCCAGGGCTTCCGAGCCATTCAGGGCATATCTGACATCCAGGTGCCCTTTTCCGATCGTCGCCGCTCCGGAAAAAACAGCCCGCCCGGTAAAAAGCGGCAGCAGCAGCGGCCTGACCTGCAGCCGCTCACAGCGGAGCAGTGCCCCTTGCTCCGATGAAAGCAGCATATCGTCCCATGCCAAGCCGGGGAGGAGTGTTTTGTGAACCGCCGGGGAGAGGGTCAGCCCCTGTTGCGAGAGGGTCCGGGTAATAACGGCATCGATCCTCGCGGTCGGGAACAGCAGATAGCAGAACAGCAGGAACAGGACCAGAGCGGCCGCCAGGAATCCCGCCCGTTTTGCCAGTAGACGACCCTTCATCGTTTCCCCTGGCCGGGGGCCGGCCTGATCAGCGCCAGGATCAGGGTCAGGTCGCAGCGGGACGGATCGTCATAGCGCACCTTCAGGTTACTTTTTTTGATTACCAGCGGGCGACTCCCCTTTTCGAGTTTGTAGAGCAGGTTGATCGCTTCATTGAGCGTTACCCCCTCGATGCGGACATCGGCGGTATCCTCCATAAAACCGCTCCGCTCTTCACCTTTAAGCGGCACGATTTTAACCGACTTCCCCTTGATGCCGGAATCTTCAATAATCTTTGCCAGTGAATCGTCCGGGGTGAGCGAAGCGACACGCCCGCTCAACTGACTTGACGACTGACGGGCTGTCTGATACGCAACCTTGAGCGGCATCAGTTCCTTCAGCATCGTTTCACGTGCAGCCCGTTTTTTCTCGGAAGCCTGTACCTTGGTGTTGAGTGCGGACCAGCCAATCGCAGCGGTCAGCAGTAAAATCAGGGCATAGCCGCTCCACAGCCGGGTGCGGGGGTCAAGATCCTGCCATTGCTCACGGAGAATTGCTACGAATCTCATTTCGATCCCTCCTTGAGCGTTCCGGTCAAACTGAAACCGACCATGCCATCCGGGCGGCTCTTGACCTCCCCCAGTTCAGAAGATGAGAGCAGCGGGGCAATGGCGGCCTTGAATTCATTGACCGCCTGGGCGGAACGGGCGTCACCCTTGATCCGCAGATTACGCCCTTCCAGCTCGGCTTCATACAGACCGTTGATGCTGTTCCCCTTCGCTTCCACCACTTTTTTCAGAATATCAAGATGGTTGCTTGAGCTTTCAACGCCAGACAGCTTTTTTATCTCCGCCTTTATTTCAGCGACTTCATCAACCGCCTTGGTACGGGTCGGGAATACCTCGCGATAGATTGTGGTTATGGACTTGTTCAGAGAGGCGATGCCGGCAACGGAAGCACGGTACTGAAGCCCTTTACTCACGAACAACAGTACAATGACGGCTGTTGCCAGTATTCCGGTCAGCAGCAGTTTCCTGCGCAGCTTCGCATCCCCGGCGGTCCAGGCCAGTTCCCCCTTCCGGAAATCGGGAAGCGTCCCGGCAAACCCGGCCCGCGCCACGGCATACAACCCCGCCAGCTGCCGGAAGGTCTCGTCATTAATGAACAGGCGGCCAAGCTCCGGCGGCACTTCAGGAGTTTCCACCGGCAACGGAAGTGTTGCCTCTTCCGCACGCTCCGCCCCTCCTGCCCCGATCAGGCAGAGCAGCGGGGGGAGAGCCCCGCCGGAAAGCTCTACTGCCGACAGTGTTGCTGCGATGGCTGGAGCGGTCCCACCGCCAGCAAACGCCCGGAAATAGGTCAGCCTCCCTCCCTTCAAAAAGGAGAGAGCCGTCCCGTCATAGATTGCGCAATCCCGTGGCACTCCCGGCAGTTCTGCCAATGCGAACGGAAGCGCACTGATTATGTGGGGTTCGATTCCCCCTTCCCGAAACGGCTCGATTGCCGCGCTGATATCGCTCTTGCGGGCCCACAGCGCCAGAAAGTTCCCTTCGCCGGCAGGCAGCACTTCGAGCACCAGATCTTCCACCGACAGAACGATGTCCCCCTGCAACTGTGCCGGCAACACTTCACGCACCTTGCGGAGGTCGCTGAACGGAAGAGTCACGGAACGCTGGGCAAACAGCTCCGGCGGCAGACAAAGCACCACACGCGGGGAGCCGGTCATTTTCTCGGCAACATGACGAACGGCATCCGTCAGTGTGCGCTCTTCATCCAGTTCGATGGAGGCGGCCCCGATCAGCTCCGTAGCACGCCGGGACATACTGAAATGGGCGACCGTCAATCGTTTTTCTTCAGCCTGTAGAATCAGATAATCCATGGTACGTCGCACCCTCGCCTGCTGATATATACGAAATCGTTCAATATTCCTGCCATGATAAGAAGATGTTACCTGACACAACCGCCTCTATTTTCCGCACAGATTCTTTGACCGTCGCAACAGCGGTTATTTTGTAGAGGGTGAAGGTTTTAGGGGCCGTAAGCCTACCGGTCCATGCTCCCTTCAATAAATTATTTAATTCCGGAACTTTTGAAAACTCACCCACATCTTTAAAGGGTCTTTTTTGCAGTATTTGATCGGCGACAGACTCGGTGATGCTTGGGTCCAACGCCATTAACACAGCTTTTGGTGCCGCATTCACATTAATTGTGGCTGTCTGTGATTGCTCTCTCGGGTAGATTGTTAGGCAATCCTTCAATTTTTCGTTTTTACCCACAAGCCCGTCAAGCAGGGCGGGCGTAAATCCTTTAACAAGTGTCAGCTCAGTCAGCGTCATCAGCTTCCCGTTATGCGCCTTATATGGCGGCTTCAGAGCACGGTAATAGGGCGTTTCCGCACCTCCGGTATTTGCCCCCTCATCCGTGTCGAGCCAATCGGCGACTGATGCCACCACAGTACTCCATGTGTCCCCCCGTTGTGCAGGAGTTACCGGAAGTCGCAGCAGCGCACTGGAGACAGGTGCGTTATATTGGTTTTGCCCGTTTACCAGTCCGTTGATATTGATTTTTCCACTTTCGTCGCTGATCGCTATCTCCAGAGAGCCGACCTCATCACTGAGCGGTTTTGCCAAAATAGCCGAAAGAAGTGCCGGATCAATGGATTTTTGCGCGAGGGCCGCCTTTACCGCCATCACACCGGATTCAGCCAGAATTGAAGCCTGCTGCCCGTCACGGAAACCGCGGCTTATCGACGTATCAACATACACCTGGTGGATCATCTCGACGACGACTGCCACCATCAGCGCGGTAACAACCAGTGTCAGTATAAGCGCAAAACCGGATTCATTCGTGCGGCGCCGCATCATTGTTGAATAACTCGAGGCTCCGAGAGCACCGAAAACTTTACCGGCGTCCCCTGGTCCATTATTTCTATTGTCACTCTCACATACTTCGGCAGCTTGTTCCCATACATGCTGTCGTCCCAGACTTTTACCCATTGAGATTTGTCGCGGGAACACTCCACCAGAAATGATTTTATTTCCTCCATCTGAGTGTAGGTAACGGCGCTGCTCTCAATAAAGAGATCCCGCACCTGGCGCTTTAACATGAGTTTTTTGTCTTTTTCTTCTATTCGATAGGTGACGATAATGATGCCGGTATTTTTTTCCCGTATCTGCGGGGATGCCAGGGTAGACAGCGTCAATACAGACGAGTGAGCCCCGAAAATGTCCCGGTCCTCCACAATAAAACAGAGGCCCGCTTTTTTATCTGTCCCATTCAGCTGTGCTGATGCAACTTCCCGGCGGATTTGGTCCAGGGTCACGCCGAGTTCACGCCGTGACTCCATGCCCATGGCAGCTCTTTCCCGAGCCCGTATCACCCCGAAATAACTGCCGTACAGCGCTGCCGTGAGGATGCCGAGCAGCACCACCGCGATCAGGACTTCCAGAAGTGTGAATCCGTCATTTTTGGTGATAACGGACAAGAGCCACCTCCCTGCCGCCACCGGTACGCTTCACCTTATACACTTTCTTTTGCAGGAAGGGGTAATCGGTCGGTAACACCTCAGTTGCACAGATCAGCTCGGAATGGGATTTAGGGAATCCTTCTTCATCAAGCATGTAGTTTCGGGCCAGCAGCGTCAGTGCGGTACTGTCCCGCTCATGGGCAACAATCCCGAGATGATAATTCACCGCCCCTAACACCGTCAGAATGACGCTTGCCATGATGGCCAGGGACACCATTACTTCCAGGAGTGTAAAACCTCTCATGGCGGGTCCTCAACATATCCTTCATAGGCCCTGATCTTGCCTACTGACGGAAGAGACATGACCGTCCAGAATTTCCCCTCCGGGGAGCGGAGATGGATAGTAATAAATTCAGACCCAAAAACCAGCTGCAGCTGGCCATCATTGGTTTTACCAAGAAACGTGCGAACATCGGAGACGGTAATACCCTCTTTCATCACGGTTTTCTGCAGCAATGGATCAGTTGGAGCTTTTACCGTCCCATTGGCACTGATTTCGAGTATTTTTACGCTATCTGTGCCAAGGTCGATCGCGAGTTCATAGCGGGCTCCTGCAGGTGCAGCCCGCTCCTGCATATATAGAAGCGTAGAAGCCAGGGTCCGGGCAGAGACCTGCAGATTTTCCCGATCGGAGGAGGGGAGTCGGGGAATAATCAGGAGCATCACCATACTGATGATTGCCATCACTACCATGATTTCGATCAGGGTAAAGCCGTTCCGGCGGCGTTGCTCACGGTACCGCCTGGCCGCAACTGACTCCATGCCTTGACGGGGTTCCATCACACTAGACCATTGCAATGATACGTTTCAGATCTTCGCTGATGAGCAGTTTTTGCCACTCTCTCATTCCTGGAATAGCATCAAGCTCTTCCGGCGCTGCATCCTGGGTATCAGCAACCGACTCCAGCAGCCAGTTCGGGGCCAATACCCCCGGGTCAAGTCCGACCTCCAGACAGCGCTGCTCCCGCCAGGATTTCAGGTTTTTCAGCCGTTCCTTGACCCGCTCCAGAACCTCTTTTTTCCCGTTACGCGGAAAACGGGGCATGCTGTTTTCCGGTGTTGCAAGGCCCCGCTCAACAGCAGCTAACATGTTCGTGCCATGACGTTGAAGCTGGCCGGGAGTCATCCCTTTGACCTGTGATAGATCGTGCAGTGATCGCGGCCGTATCTCCGCTACCTCTATAAGGGTATCAGCCGACAGGACTTTAAATGGCGGTCGATCCAGAAGTTCTGACTGCTTGGCGCGCATCTGCAGCAGCTCTTCCAGAATGGCAAGGCTGTGTCCCCGCAACTTGCTGGCACCTTTGCAATAGAGAAACAGCGGGCCGTCTTTTTCCGACACCCGCGCCTGGCATACCAGACGGCCTTCTTCTTCCAGCCATGCCAACCGGCCTTTGCCCGCCAGCTCTGCCCGCAGCTGATCGTATAACGGCAGTAAATCAGAGGTATCAGCCGCAGCATAGGCGCACATTTCACGGCTTATGGGACGTTTGCTCCAGTCTGCCTTCTGGTATTTTTTGTCCAGTTCAATGCCGAATCGCGCCTTTAACAACGCCGCGAGACCAAACTCCGCAAGCCCCAAAAAACGGGCGGCAATCATGGTGTCAAACAGGTTTGACACCTCGATGCCGAAATCCCGGTGCAGCGAACGGATGTCGTAATCGGATCCATGCATGACTACCACAATATCCGGATTACCAAGTGGAGCTGCCAGTGGCAACAGCGACGGCAACGCAAGAGGATCTATCAACCAGCTTTGCTGACGGGTTGAGACCTGAACGAGGCAGACTTTTTCACGGTAATGGTGGAGAGAATCCATCTCCAGATCAACCGCGATTTCTGTCTGCTGTGAAAGAATATCGGCAACTTCAGTCAATCGTTCTGGCGCGGTAATTATTTCGCAGGTTCCAGCCTGCCCATGGAAAGTACTCAAACTGAAAACTCCCTGATAATTGAATAGGTTGTGGTGCGCTGCGCAGCCCGGAAACCAGCACCATGCACCAGGTTGATCATCTCTTGCTGCGACATGCAGAAACTGCAGCCGGCGGCGGCTACTACATTTTCTTCCAGCATGGTACCGCCAAGGTCATTAGCACCAAAAAACAGGGCCACCTCAGCCATTTTTGCACCCTGGGTTACCCAACTGGCCTGAATGTTTGGAATATTGTCCAGCACAATCCGAGACAGGGCCAGCACTCGTAAATAGTCAACCCCGGTTGCGGTAATCCCGCCCAGTTCAGTATTTCCCGGCTGGTACGTCCAGGGAATGAATGCCGTGAATGAGCCCCCCTGATCCTGAATATCACGGACTCTAAAGAGGTGCTCGACAATGTCTTCAGGCTTTTCACTGCAGCCAAACATCATTGTTGCAGTTGTCGGCATGCCCAGTGCCGCAGCCTTCAACATGACCTCACTCCATTGCTTCCAACCGATTTTTTTTGGAGAAATACTGCTGCGCACTTCGTCAACCAGTATCTCCGCTCCACCTCCCGGGATCGAGTTGAGGCCGGCATTTTTTAGCCGAAGCAGAGTTTCATCAAGCGTAAGAGCAGAATTCACGGCAATACTGATAACTTCTGCCGGGGAAAGTGAATGATTTTGAATTGTTGGAAAACGTGCCTTTATTTCCCGAAAGAGTTTTTCAAAAAAATCTATTTTCAGGTCAGGATTAAGTCCCCCCTGCATGAGTAACTGGGTCCCCCCTGCGGCTACGAGTTCAGCAATTTTTTCAAAGATCTGTTCAAATGTAAGAATATAAGCATCTCCCGACTCTTTTGAACGGTAAAAAGCGCAAAATGAACATTTTGAATCACAAATATTTGTGTAGTTGACATTGCGGTCGACAACAAAGGTCACCACATTGTCCGGGTGCAGCCGCCGCCTGATTTCATCAGCACTTTTCCCAAGGGATAACAGATTGCCGTTAATCAGTAAATCAAGTGCTGCAGCACGCTCTATTCTCTCCGCTCGCGCTGTGTTCATACAACGGTCTCCAATTTTTCTTCGAGCATCCGGCGAATATCCAACGGTATGCGCCGTGGCTTGAGGGTAGGGCTTATGCAGGCCAGCGTGACGAGCCCCTCGACCAGCAGTTTACCATCACTCCGTCTTATTATTTTTTGGCAAAGAGTTACTGATGAACCACCGACCCGGGTCGGGCTGGTTTCAACATAAAGGAGATTATCATGAAGAGCAGGGGCTTTAAAGTCAATTTCCAGTCGTATAACCGGAAACACAAAGCCATCCCTGGCCAGTTCGGCAACAAAAAAGCCGAAGTTACGAAAGTACTCCGTTCGAGCGCGTTCCATGTACTTCAAATAATTAGCATGGTACACAACACCGCCCGAATCGGTATCCTCATAATATATTCGGATGTCCATTAACTGTCACAATTCCCTGTTTCAAATTATCTGATTTAAGTGGACACTCTAGTGCAGATTCCATCCATCCGCAACTTATTCCCCTCATAATCGAGGCTACTGGCCGCCGTTGCACTCATCCGTTCAAAAACAGGCTCTGGCCTTAAAACACATTTTTTGCTGCCACGAATATTCACCGGCGTCAGTTAGCGGCTTAGGCGCAGAATTTGGCGGTACGCCTCGTCAAGCCCCATCCAGACTGGGTTCGCTCTGTTTTATGAACGTCAGCACACGCTCGCCCATGCCGTACGGAAGTGTATAGCGCTGCATTCTTGAGATTATAAAACCATTTTCATGTATATGCTTCTCGCTCTCAGTTATTTCATGTTCCGCCAGATCACCCTTCATGGCAATCAACATTCCCCCCTCTGCAAGCAACGGTGCGGCCAGAGTCACAAAACGATCGAGCCGTGTAAATGCACGTGACGTTATGATACTGAATGAATGCCTGTGAGTTTTGTGAAGAGCTTCAATTCTTGCGTGAATTGCTTCTATCTTCTGAAGATTAAGCAGGCGAATGATGTGCCGTTGAAAATGGATTTTTTTAGCAACGGCATCAACGGATACCATTACTGTTTCTGGACTGATTATTTTCAAGGCAATTATCGGCAGCCCTGCCCCTGAACCAATATCAAGCATACGGTCAGCCGGAGTTATGTGCGGGGCGAGAGCAAGGGAATCGACAAAGTGCTTAATTGCAATTTCTTTGTCATCTGTTATTGCGGTCAGATTAACTTTGCTGTTCCATTTTATAAGTTCGGCAGCATACATCTCAAATGAGTTAATTTCTTGTGGAGAAAGCAGTAGCTGCATTTCTTTTGCTTTTTGCGCAACAATATTGCCTATAAGTGGGGCATTACTCGGCATTTCCCTTCCTCGAAGTGGACTTTAATGCGATAGCCAGAATTGAAATAGCGGCTGGCGTGACACCTGGAATTCGGGATGCCTGGCCGAGAGTGTCCGGTCTGTTCAATGAAAGCTTTTCTCGTACTTCTGTTGTCAGACTTTTTATTGCGGCGTAGTCAAGATTGGTGGGAATGCTGGTTGTTTCCATTTTTTTTGATTGTTGAACCTGTTCTATCTGCCGATCAATATAGCCCTTATATTTAGTATGGATTTCAACTTGTTCACTTACTTCTCTTGGAGTTTTTTTTGACTCGGGGTCAAGATCTGCTAAATCAGAGTAGCAAATATCAGCGCGTTTAAGCAGGTGCTCCAGCGTTGTTCCCTTTTGAATGTCCTGGAGACCACGACGGGTAAGTTCATCCATTGTATTGCCTGAGTGTTGCAGACGGGTAATTGAGATCCGCTCAAGCTCTTCTGCGATCATCCGCTTCTTTTCAACGAAATGACAGTACTCCTGCTCAGGTACGAGCCCAATCTGATAACCTATCTCGCGTAGGCGCAGATCCGCATTATCCTCACGCATTAATAGCCGGTATTCCGCACGCGAGGTAAACATCCGGTACGGTTCTTTAGTACCAAGCGTCACCAAGTCATCTATCATGACCCCAATGTAGGCCTGACTCCTTCCCAGTACCAGCGGATCACGCCCCTTCACGCGAAGGGCTGCGTTTATGCCGGCAATGATTCCCTGACCAGCGGCCTCCTCATAACCCGAAGTACCGTTAATCTGCCCGGCATGATACAGATTTTTTATCCGTTTAGTTTCAAGCGAAGTGTGTAACTGGATTGGATCAACATAGTCATACTCAATAGCATATGCTGGACGCATTATTTCGACTCGCTCAAGGCCAACAATGGAACGATAAAAAGCAATCTGTACGTCCACCGGAAGAGATGTAGACATCCCACTCGGGTAAACTTCTATTGTGTCTAGCCCCTCAGGCTCGATGAACGTCTGGTGACGATCTTTATCTGGAAAGCGAACGACTTTGTCTTCAATTGATGGGCAGTAGCGTGGGCCGATGCCCTCGATAATTCCAGAGTACAGTGGTGAACGGTCCAGGCCGGACCGTATTATATCGTGTGAACGCGGGTTAGTGTATGCAATATGGCAGGGCACCTGCGACATACTAATCCTGCTGGTAGAGATTGAAAACGGAGGAGGAGGCGTGTCGCCGAATTGCGGTTCCAACTTGGAAAAATCAATAGAGCGCGCGTCAAGCCGTGCCGGGGTGCCTGTTTTAAGACGGCCAACACGGAATCCCAGTTTCAGCAACTGGTCGGATAGCCCTATCGACGATTGGTCACCGGCACGGCCTCCCGGATAGTGGTTGAGCCCGATATGAATCAATCCGCGCATGAAGGTCCCGGTTGTAACTACAACCGTTTTCGCGAGATACCGGATGCCTGACTGTAACTCGACTCCGCGCAATTCGTCACCCTCAATGTAGAGAGACGTTACTTCTCCCTGTTTAAGGTCAAGGTTGCACTGGTGTTCTAGTACCCGCTTCATTCTAAGCCGATAGAGTTGCTTATCTGCCTGGGCGCGGGTGGCTCTGACCGCTGGCCCTTTTTTTGTATTCAGCACACGAAACTGGATGCCTGTTGCATCTATGTTCTTGGCCATTTCACCACCCAAGGCATCTACTTCCTTAACTAGGTGCCCTTTAGCAAGCCCACCGATCGATGGATTACAAGACATAAGTGCTATCGCATCCAGGTTAATCGTCAGGAGCATTGTGCGGCACCCCATTCGGGCTGAAGCCAGTGCAGCCTCACAACCTGCATGCCCTGCCCCGACAACAATAACATCGAATATGTGATCATGGCTCTTCATAGATTTGTCCGTTTGCTAGCGCTGTTTCACGTGAAACATAGTATCACTTCCCAATACAAAACGAAGAAAAAATGTGGTCGAGAACTTCGTCCGTAGCCGTTTGGCCGGTTATTGATCCAACAGCATGGAGCGCAGCACGTAAATCAAGAGCAAGAAGCTCCAGGTTACAATCATGGAGACCAAAAGAGAAGTTCTGTAGATGATGAGCCGCAGAAACCAGGGCATCACGGTGGCGGGACCGGGAAATAGCTATAAACTCACGGGGGTTAGATTGATTAGCAGGGGAGAAAATGGAGCAGACCAGCTTTTTGAGCGAGCTAATGCCGGCCCCGGAAAGTGCTTCAATATCAGTAACTGCATCGAAACAAGCATCATCAGGGAGTACAAACTTTTTGGGAAGATCGGCCTTGTTAAGAACCGCAATAGACCGTGAATCCGCAAGAGCGTCGAGAATAAATCTATCTTCCTGGCCGAATTCAAGAGACGAGTCAAAAACAGCAAGGACAAGGTCTGCATGGGGGATTTTAGCGAGAGCCCTGCTAATACCTTCGCTTTCAACCAAATCATCAGTGCGACGGATTCCAGCAGAGTCAAGTAATCGAAGAGACAAGCCTCCGAAGATAACTGTTTCTTCGATAATATCACGTGTGGTACCGGGAACAGCCGCAACAATCGCCCGGTTTTCATCCAACAATCGATTAAGAAGACTCGACTTGCCCACATTGGGTTTGCCGATAATAAGCACCGTTATACCATCGCGCATGACGCGACCCTCTTCAAAAGTGGACAGTAGACCGGAAATAATCGTGTTAGCGTCCTGTACAGAAGCAAGGATAGCACTCTTATCGGTATCGCCAAGGTCATCATCCGGAAAATCAATATACGCTTCCACCAAAGCAAGAGCCTTAAGAATATTCGCCCGAACAGACTCAAAACGCCTTGAAAGAGCACCACCACTCTGCCTTTGTGCAAGTTGTAAAGCAGACACACTACTTGAAGCAATAATTTCCATAACAGCTTCAGCCTGAATAAGATCAATTCGACCGTTCAGAAAAGCACGGCGGGTGAATTCACCAGGTTCAGCTAAACGAATACCACATGAAAGAACAAGTGCCAAGACCCGCTCGACAACCAGCCAACCGCCATGACAATGCAACTCCAGCACATCTTCCCGCGTATATGAACGGGGAGAACGCATGTATACTGCCATAGCTTCATCAATTTTCTCGCCGATCGCTGCATCATAGACAATACCAAAAGAAAAACGGTGGCTCACAAGGCCACCGTCATGTACAGGTTTAAAAACAGTATTCCCAACAGTAGCGGCAAGATCGCCACTCACCCTGATTATGCCAATACCGCCATTACCAGAGGGGGTACTAACAGCCGCAATTGTATCGCGGATATACATAGGTACTACTCCTGAGTCAATAAGACTAGTCTTTGACGAGCTTGTTGATATACATCTGTTGGGCAATCGTTAATATATTGTTGACCAGCCAGTAAAGAACGAGACCTGAAGGGAAACTTAGAAACATGAAAGTAAAAACAACCGGCAGAGCAAGCATCATTTTTTGCTGCATCGGGTCCATATTTGAAGGAGTCATCTTCTGTTGAACAAACATCGTAATCCCCATTATTACCGGTGTTACGTAATAGGGGTCTTTGTCTGCTAGATCGGTGACCCACAGGAAGAAAGGGGCGTGGCGCAGCTCAATGGAAAACATCAGTGATTTGTAAAGCGCGAAAAAAACCGGAATCTGGACCACCATGGGCAAGCAGCCGCCCATCGGATTAACCTTGTGCTCGCGATACAGCTCCATAACAGCCTTGTTCATAGCATCGCGGTCATCTTTGTATTTTTCCCGCAGCTTCGTCATTTCAGGCTGTATTTTCTGCATGCCTTTCATTGACTTATAGCTCTTGTGTGTCAACGGGAAAAAGAACGCCTTTAGAATAATCGTTATGATTATTATAGCGATTCCGTAGTTGCCTACATAGCGGTAAAAGAATTTGAGGGAGTAGAGTAACGGCTTGGCTATTACAGTAAACCAGCCCAGATCAAGGCATTGAACCAGTGAATTACCCTGCGCTTTAAGTATATCTATATCCTTTGGACCAATAAAAAGATTATGAGAAACTGTGGTGGACTGGCCAGGACTTACCGTGAATTGGGGGCACGAAGCAACAGACTCAAAGAATCCGGTATTGTTTTTTTTGAGTTCTACGGATGTAATACTGTTTTTATCGGCAAGAAGCGCACTTATAAAATATTTATCCGCAAAGCCTGACCACTGAATCGTTTTTTCAAAACGTTTAGAGGCGGTGGCAACATCTTTAATTTTATCGGACTGAAGACTATTATCCGAGAAAAGGTAAGCTCCTGCAGTATCAAAACGATTATCTTTAATTTTCGGTTCTGGTGGGTAGGTCATTACGTGCTGTACAGCACCGACCAACGGAGTAGCAGAGTTATTATAGACTTGAGTTTCAAGTTTGACTCCGTATGCACCGGGAGTGAAAGTATAAATTTTGCGTACTGTAAACCCCTGACCAGAAACGTAGTTAAACGTAAGCTGTTTAGATCCGTTCTTTTCAATGTTAAGACGGTCAACATCGGAGGTAAACATCGTACCGTCAGAGAGATTAAGACCGGCTATCCGCGTAGAAAAAGAATAAATATTAGGATCCGAATCCGTTCCCAGGGTAACGTTTTTTGCCGCAGGCGAGTTCGTTTCGCGGTAATTTTTTAGTGTCAGACTCTTAAGACTTCCTCCTCGCGTAGAAAAAACAGCGGTAAAAAGATCAGTTTCTACAGTGATATCTTTACTAGAGGTACTTGTGGGGGCAGGTTGGCCAGACATTGGCACTTGATTAGTAGGCGCCAAGAGCTCCGGAGTCTTAACTGCCTGATTATTGGCCGATAATAATATTTTCTGAGGTGCAGAGGGATCAACCTTTTGCTTATCTGGACCAAATAACATAGAGAACAGATAAAAAACAGCAATTGAAAGTCCTACCGCTATGAATGCACGCTTTTCCATCGTAACTCCTGAATATTATGCCTTTTTGTGGGGTACCGGATCGTGGCCGCCCGGATGGAACGGATGACACTTGCATATTCTGCCAAAGGATAGCCATACACCTTTGACAACACCATACCTAATTAAAGACTGACGGGAAAACTCGGAACAGGAGGGATAAAAGCGGCAGTTATGCGGAAGAAGAGGCGAAATCATCTTCTGATAAAACCTGATTACAAGGAGTAAACAGGTTCTAAACATGGAGACATGCCTATGAAACGGAAGGCCTTGTTGAGTTCGAGCACAACATCAGAGTACGTCATTTGTGCAGAATCTCTACGAGCAATAACGTTAACATCCACGGCTACCATCCTAAAGCGATTATGTCTGAAGAATTCTCGCAGGTATCGTTTAACCCGGTTGCGAACAACTGCGCATCCGATTTTTTTACTGGCCGTAATACCAAGGCGCGCTGTTTGCAGGCTGTTCACATGCCACACAACGAGAAAACCGCGAACAGCCGTTTTATGCTTTGCGGAAGCAAGCTGGATGAATTCAGATCTCTTCCGCAAACGCACTGATTTTGGAAACCTCGTTGTGGTACCGAGAATCATCTGAAATGCGACTATTTTGCCGCTATTTTGACGGACAGATTTTTGCGCCCTTTTGCTCTTCTGCGCTTAATCACCAATCTGCCATTCTTTGTGGCCATCCTTACAAGAAAACCGTGGGTGCGCTTGCGGGAAGTATTGCTCGGCTGGTATGTTCTTTTCATCTTATTCACCCCTACAAAATTATTTTTCAGGAAATGGGTTATTAAACACAACTCCCATAATGTGTCAAGTTTTATATTATATCGCTACTTACCCCTAGCGAACTGATTTGCCTTGAAAAAGAGTACCGCGTCTGGTATCCTCCCGCTCCTCAGATAGTACGTATTGTATCGATATTTTAGCCTAAGGTGCTGTTTTTACTTATATAAATAGTTTTCAACAGCTGTTGACAATCATGTTGACAACTATTTTGATAGGTGCGCCAGCCATAAACTTGATATGCTTTCTCACTTAGTTAGTATGTATGATTATTTCAATGTTAATACCCAATACTACCAAGATAGCGATTTTACCTGATGTTAGAAGCGTGGCAACAAGCAACTGAAAATATAGAAAAAGTGATGTCAGAAGCTGATTTCGGCGCCTGGATAAAACCGGTTCAATTCAGCCACGACAATGGCTCTACTGTGTTTTTATCCGTTCCAAACTCGTTTGTTAAAGAGTGGCTGGAAGACCATTACCTGAATGTTTTGACGGGTGCACTCTCTGCAACATCCGGATACCCAGTTACTCTAAATTTTATCATACGATCTGATGAAGAACACCAGCCATACATATCAGAAGATTTTGTTACAAAAAATGAAGCCGCTCCCGCCATCAACAAAAGTATCCCATTTGAACAGGTATTTACCCCGCTTAACCCGAAATATACATTCGATCTCTTTGTCAGCGGGACCGGTAATCAATTTGCCCATGCTGCCGCAATGGCGGTAGCAAACAATCCTGCCGATACCTATAATCCACTTTTTATATATGGTGGCGTCGGACTTGGAAAAAGTCACCTGCTGAACTCGATCGGTCATACCATACGTGAAAACTCACCAGAATTGAATGTCTGCTACTGTTCCGCAGAAAAATTCATGTACGAGATGGTTAACCACCTTCGTTTAAAAAAAATGGATGTTTTCCGAAATCGCTTCAGAACAGTCGACGTACTGCTGATAGACGATATCCAGTTCATATCCGGCAAGACCGGAACACAGGAAGAGTTTTTTCATACATTTAACGCACTGCATGACGCCCATAAGCAGATAGTTATTACATCCGACAAGTTTCCCCGAGAAATATCCGATTTGGAGGAGCGCTTAAGGTCCCGGTTTGAATGGGGTCTCATAGCAGATATTCAACCTCCGGATGTCGAAACTAAAATTGCCATACTCAAGAAAAAATCCGAAGTTACCAGAGTTTTTTTTCCGGAGAACGTATATTATTTTCTTGCCTCCAGTGATACCAGAAACATCCGTGAACTCGAAGGAATGCTTATACGCCTCGGAGCGTTCAGCAGTCTTCAGAATGTTCCGGTAACCCTGGAAATGGCAAAAGAAAACCTTAAAGATATTCTGGGTGACAGACATAAAGAGATCACGGTTGAATTTATTCAGAAAAGCGTTGCTGAGTATTTTGATTTGAAAATCGCCGATCTTAAATCTGAAAAAAGACTTAAAAACATCGTGCAGGCTCGACAAATAGCCGTCTGGTTCTGCAGGGACATGACCAAATCATCCTACCCCGACATAGGATTAAAATTCGGGGGCAAAGATCATTCAACAGTTATACACTCCTTTAAAAAAATTGATAAAGCGCTGGCAAGTGAGCCCAAACTATCTAAAACAATGGATGAAATCAGACGTATACTGCTAAAGTAAGGAAAACCTGTTGATTCCATGTGAACAACTGTTGGCAATTTTCCCACATGTGCAAAAGTACGCAGCATTCTGATCAGTATACACAGTACAAACGTGCCCACTAGCGTAGGTAAATAAGCCAGTTATCTGGTTATCCCCCTTTTCCACAGGACCTACAATCTACAACAAAGGTTTTAAATCTTTATAAACAGACTACTACTAATCTGACAGAAAAAGGGAGGCGTACATGGAATTCAAAATTGATAAAGAGCAATTCCTGAAGTCACTGCAAAAAATTCAGGGAATAGTTGAAAAAAGAACATCTATGCCTATTTTATCCAATGTTCTTCTGGAAGCAACGGAAACGTCACTTCTTGTTACGGCAACTGACCTGGAAGTTGGCATGAAAAGCATTTATTCGGCTGATGTAATTACCCCTGGTAAAATTACCGTGTCGGCTAAAAAATTGTATGAAATAGTCAAAGAGCTTCCCAATCAACCGATTTTATTCAAGACTAAAGACAATGACTGGGTCGAAATAAAATGTGGAAAAGTTCAGTTCAATATTGTTGGACTTTCACCTGATGAATTTCCCTATTTCCCTGATGTAAAAGAAGAGTATCTCTTTGAAATTGAAACAGCTCTTCTGCGCGGAATGATTGAAAAAACGTCGTATGCCATCTGCACAGATGAAACTAAATACAATCTCAACGGTATTTTTATCAAAGTAGAGGTGCGTTCCGATGGCAGTAACGGCCTCAAAATGGTTTCTACCGACGGTCATCGCCTCTCAATAGCCTCAGGAAATCTGAAGGGAACTGCCGGTCCGGAGTTGCTGAAGGGTGTCATCCTGCCGAAAAAAGGCGTGTATGAGATGAAAAAGATCACTGATGATGAAGGTGGCGGAACCCTGCTGTTCGGATTTATGGATAACAGCGCGGTAATCAAGCGGGGCGACTCCTACATGGTGATGCGTCTAGTTGATGGAGAATTTCCCGATTACAACCGTGTAATCCCAACCGCAAATACACAGGTTGTAACCGTCAACAAGGAAGATTTCAGTCACTCGGTACGTCGTATGGCAATTCTTTCCAGCGAAAAGTTCAAGGGAATAATGCTGGAAATTTCGTCTGGCGGAATTAAAATTTCGTCCAGCAATCCAGAACTGGGTGATGCCATGGAAGAACTTGATGTGGCATACGAGGGAGACCCGATAGCAGTCAGATTTAATGCCCGATACCTGCTGGATGTACTTTCTGTTGCCGAAACTGAACGAGTTGAGATGAAATTCAAGGATGAACTTTCTCCCTCAGTAATTGTTCCGGAAAACTCTGACAGCTTTCTGGCAGTCATTATGCCGATGAGGCTTTAACAACGGCTGATGCGACTTAGCTACCTGACTGTTGCCGACTTCAGAAATGTAGAGTCCGTCCATTTTGAGCCGGGCGGACGTTTTAACCTGCTGCATGGCCTGAATGGCCAGGGCAAGACAAACTTACTGGAAGCGGTTTATCTGCTTGGCAGTCCCCGCTCATTCAGGACATCCCGGTTGTCCGAACTTGTCAGACATGGTGAAAAGCAGGCACACATACAGGGTACGGTCGAATCAGGCGGCATGGAAAGCAGACTGCGGCTTATCATTGAACCGGCCGGCCGCAAAGTGGAAATTGACAGCAAGGCGGTTCATAAAGCGTCAGAACTGCACGGTAAACTTAACTCGGTAGTATTCTCCCCGGATGATACCGGGATGGTCAGAATGGGACCTGAATCAAGGCGCCGCTACCTTGACCGGGCGGTCTACATGGGGGATATTGGATACCTGCACTGCTGGCACTCCTATCAAAGGATTCTTAAACAGCGCAACCACCTGTTGAAAAGTCTCGACAAGACCGGACTTGATATCTGGACTGAAAAGCTGGCTGAAACAGGGGGAGAGGTTATTGAACGTCGGCTCAGATTTGTTGCCGTTCTTGATATCAAGCTTCAGAAATATTATAGTACCATCGCCGGGGATGGGGAACTATCCCGTCTCACCTATCATCCGGAGGGGGTACAATCAACAGACCGGCAGCAGATCCGTGAGGAGTTGCTGGAACTGTTCAAAAAACAGCAGCGGTCAGACGAACGGTACGGAACAACAACTGCCGGACCGCACCGCGATGACCTTCAATTTTTGCTGGATGGTCGCCCGCTTAAAGCATTTGGTTCGCAGGGACAGCAGAAAAGTTTCGTTCTGGCTCTCAAAATGGCCGAAATGGATAATCTGCACGTTATTTTCGGCGAAGCGCCCCTGCTGCTTCTGGACGACATGAGTTCAGAGCTTGATGCCCAGAGAAATAACAATCTGATGGAGTTCCTGATCACGAGGGACATTCAGGTATTCATCACCACAACGGAACGGTCACCAGCCCTGCTGGCGGCCGCACCACACTGCGCCGTCTTTCACGTAGAAGGCGGCAATCTGACGTTTGAAGGAAGCTAACCGCATGAATGAACAGGAAAATGCAACACATGGTTCAGAAGAGTATGGCGCCGACAATATCAAGGTTTTGGAAGGGCTTTCGGCGGTACGCAAACGGCCGGCCATGTACATCGGCTCCACTTCCAGCGCCGGTCTTCATCATCTCGTGTATGAAATCGTTGATAACTCCATAGATGAAGCCCTGGCCGGTTACTGCAACGATGTCTCGGTAACCATAAACACCGACGGGTCGATAACCGTTGTGGACAATGGCCGTGGTATCCCGACCGACATAATGCCGAACGAAGGGAAATCGGCAGCCGAAGTCGTGCTGACGGTACTCCATGCCGGCGGCAAGTTCGACAACGATTCCTATAAGGTGTCCGGAGGTCTGCACGGCGTCGGCGTCTCGGTCGTCAACGCACTTTCCAAATGGCTTGAGCTGGAAATTCGCCGTGATGGCAAAGTGTTCCGCCAGTCCTATCGTCGCGGTGACCCGCTGGCGCCGCTTGAGATGATCGGTGAAACCAAAAAAAGGGGCACCAAGATCACCTTCATGCCGGATGAGGAAATATTCGAGACGACGGAATTTTCCTTCGATATCCTTTCCCAGCGAATTCGGGAAATGGCGTTTCTTAATGCCGGAGTAAGAATCAGGATCAGTGATGAACGGGTGGACGGCAAATCCCACGAATTTCATTACGAAGGGGGGATCAACTCCTTTGTCGAATATCTGAACCGCAACAAGGCCGTGGTCAATCCCAAGCCGATGTACTTCAAGGGTGAAAAGGGGGGGGTGGAGATGGAAGTCTCCATGCAGTACAACGACTCCTACGACGAGAAAATCTTTGCCTTTGCCAACAATATCAATACCCATGAAGGGGGCACCCATCTTGCCGGCTTCAAGGCTGCCCTGACCCGTACCATGAACGCCTATGCCGGTGCCAACAACCTCCTCAAAAACGAGAAGGTTACGGTTTCCGGTGATGACCTGCGCGAGGGACTGACCTGCGTCATTTCAGTCAAAATCCCGCAGCCGCAGTTCGAGGGGCAGACCAAGACCAAGCTCGGCAACTCCGAGGTAAAAGGGTATGTCGAATCACTCCTCAATGAGCGTCTGGCGGTGTACCTCGAAGAAAACCCGAAGATTGCCAAGGATATTCTCAACAAGTCGATTGAAGCTGCAAGGGCTCGTGAAGCGGCCCGTAAGGCCCGCGATCTGACCCGCCGCAAGGGTGCACTGGACATGGGCGGCCTGCCGGGCAAACTGGCCGACTGCCAGGAAAAAGATCCGGCGCTCTGTGAACTGTATCTGGTCGAAGGTGATTCCGCCGGTGGTTCCGCCAAACAGGGGCGTGACCGGAAAAACATGGCGATCCTGCCGCTCAAGGGAAAGATCCTCAATGTGGAGAAGGCCCGCTTCGACAAGATGATCTCCTCCCAGGAAATCCGTACTCTCATCACGGCACTGGGTACCGGAATCGGCAAGGATGACTTCAATATTGCCAAGCTCCGCTACCATCGCATCATCGTCATGACTGACGCCGACGTCGACGGTCAGCATATCCTGACACTGCTGCTCACGTTCTTCTACCGCAACATGCGCGAGCTGATCGAGCGGGGTCATCTCTACATCGCCCAGCCGCCGCTCTACAAGGTCAAGCGGGGCAAGCGGGAACAGTATCTGCGGGACGAACACGCCATGCAGAGCTTCCTGTTGGAGGAAGGGTCTGAAGACCTGACCCTGCGCCTTGAAAAAGGTGATCGCACCTACACCAGCAAACAGATTATCCCGGTTATCAAACAGTTCATAGAAAATCGCGCCATCTTCAACAAGGTTGTCAAGAAGGGGATTTCCCCCGAACTGCTGTCAATCGTTATTCGCAGCAACGTGCCTGCCGGTATTGAGGAAATATCCCAGCTTGTGCCGCATCTGGAAGGGATGAAAGCGCTGGCGGCAGGGTCCGACTATCAGGTTGAAGAAGAGCGCATCGCCTTCCGTATCGGCAATATCCGTTCCATCATTGACCAGCAGGTGCTGTCAGTACTCTCGTCACATGAATACGTATTGCTGGTGGATAACCATCGCCGGATTGTGGAAACCATGGCGGATGGCCGCGCCTTCGTCGAGCAGGAAGGGGGGAAAGTGCTGTTTGAAACCACCAACCATCAGGACCTGCTCAATTTCTTCCTGGAAAATGCTAAAAAAGGGCTGACAATCCAGCGCTATAAAGGTCTGGGTGAGATGAACCCGGAACAGCTGTGGGAAACCACCATGAACCCTGAAAACCGGGTCCTCTTGCAGGTCAAGATCGAAGATGTCGTCGAGTCGGATGAGATCTTCACCATCCTGATGGGTGATCAGGTTGAGCCGCGCCGTGATTTTATCGAGAAGAATGCGCTGAATGTCGTAAATCTGGACATTTAACTCAGCGATATCCAATAACTTTTTCATAGTTTCGGTTAAAATAGCAGATACGAGGTACCAATGCAGATCCCAACAGACATTCCAGTCAACAAGATATCGGTCAACATCGAAGACGAGATGAAACGTTCCTACATGGACTACGCCATGTCGGTCATCATCGGCCGGGCGCTGCCCGATGTGCGCGACGGTCTCAAACCGGTGCACCGCCGCTGCCTGTACGCCATGTACGACATGGGCAACGACTACAACAAACCCTACAAAAAATCGGCTCGTGTCGTCGGTGATGTTATCGGTAAGTATCACCCCCATGGTGACACTGCTGCATATGACACCATCGTCCGTATGGCCCAGGACTTTTCCCTGCGCTACATGCTGGTAGATGGACAGGGCAACTTCGGTTCGGTGGATGGTGACCGCCCCGCCGCCATGCGTTACACCGAGATCCGTCTCCGCCATCTCACCCATGAACTGCTGGCCGACCTGGACAAAGAAACCGTCAACATGGAGCCGAACTACAACGAGGAGATGCTAGAGCCGAAGGTGCTCCCCTCCAAGTTCCCCAACCTGCTGGTCAACGGGTCGACCGGCATCGCGGTCGGCATGGCCACCAATATTCCGCCCCACAACCTGGGGGAGATAATTGACGGCATTATCGCCGTGATCCGGAATCCGGAGCTGGATTTTGAGGAACTGCTGGCAATGATTCCCGGTCCCGATTTTCCGACCGGCGCTACGATCTACGGTCGTCAGGGTATCAGGGACGCGTACAGTACCGGCCGCGGTATCATCCAGATCCGCGCCAAGGCCCATGTTGAGGCTTCCAAACGCTCGGAGCGTCAGGCGATCATTGTCACCGAGCTCCCCTATCAGGTCAACAAAGCCAGGTTGATCGAAAAGATCGCCGAACTGGTCAAGGAAAAGAAAGTCGAAGGGATTACCGAAATCCGCGACGAGTCGGACCGGCAGGGGATGCGGATCGTCATTGAAGTCAAACGGGACGAAAATGCCGAGGTACTGCTGAACCAGCTCTACAAACAGTCACAGCTGCAGGTGTCATTCGGCATCATCATGCTGGCCATTGTCCATAACCGTCCACGGGTGCTGACCCTGCGCGAGATGATGGACTGTTTTATTGAGCATCGCTGCGAGGTCGTAACCCGCCGCACCAACTTTGAACTGAAGAAAGCACTGGCCAGAGCCCATATCCTGGAAGGTCTCAAGATCGCTCTGGATTGGCTGGATGCGGTAATCGAAATGATCCGCGAATCCAAAACGCCCCCGGAGGCCAAACTTGGCCTGATGGAAGGAAAATTTGCCAATCCGGAATTCCTGGCGCGGCTCAATCTGCCGCGCCCGGCCGGTTTTGAAACCGCCGTCCAGCTCTCCGAAATCCAGGCCCAGGCCATCCTTGAGATGCGCCTGCAGCGACTGACCGGACTGGAACGGGACAAAATCATCGCTGAGTACGAAGAGGTCATGAAGCTGATCGCCCGGCTTCGGGAGATTCTGGCGTCCGATACCGAGATCCTCAAAATTATCGTTGCCGAGCTGACCGAAATCCGCGAACGGTTCGGGGATAAACGCCGCTCGGAGATCGCCGACAAAAGTGCCGATATCTCTCGGGAGGACACCATTGAGGACGAAGAGATGGTGGTCACCATATCGCACACCGGCTACATCAAGCGGAGCGCCGTTGATCTGTACCGGTCGCAGCGGCGCGGCGGCAAGGGCAAAACCGGCATGAAGACCAAGGAAGAGGATTTTGTCGAGCAGCTCTTCATCGCCTCGACCAAGGACTACCTGCTCTGCTTCACCGACGCCGGCCGCATGTACTGGCTCAAAGTCTACGAAATCCCGGAAGGGAGCCGCACCACCAAAGGGAAAGCGGTTGTCAATCTGGTCAACGTTTCCGCCGGCGAAAAAATTACCACCATCTTGCCGGTCAAGGAATTCAGCGAGAACACCTATCTGTTCATGGCCACCCAGCGGGGGGTCGTCAAAAAGACTCCGCTGGTGGATTATTCCAACGTCCGTGTCGGCGGCATTATTGCCGTTAATCTGGATGACGGTGACAAGCTGATCTCGGTAGCCCTGACCGACGGAACCAAAGACATCTTCCTGGCATCCCGGGGGGGAAAAGCGATCCGCTTCAACGAAGAGGATGTCCGTCCCATGGGCCGGGTCACGCGCGGTGTTCGCGGCATGAACCTTGCTGATGATGACCGGGTGATCGGCATGGAGATCGTGGACAACACGGCGGTCGGTTCAACCATTTTTACCGTCTGCGAAAACGGCTTCGGCAAGCGCACCGACCTGGACGAATACCGGGATCAGTCGCGCGGCGGGAAAGGCATCATCACAATCAAAACCACCGAGCGTAACGGTGCCGTGGTCAACGTCATGCAGGTTGCCGACGATCACGATCTGATGGTGATTACCGACCAGGGAAAAATCCTGCGGGTGCCGGTTTCCGGATTTTCGGTCATCGGGCGCAATACCCAGGGGGTTACCCTGATGAACACCGAAGCAAACGAGAAGGTTGTGGCCGTTGCCCGTCTCGCCGAAAAAGACGAAGATGAGGAGTATGACGACGGGGGTGCAGGGACCGAAGAAACGGAAGGCTAGATGACTCCTGCTCACACCATAGACAAATCGCTGCGCGAACGGCGGCGCATCACCCGGTTATTGGACTTCCTCAAGCGGGACGACCTGACCGGTGAGCAGATGGAACGCATCGGCAGGCGTTTGCAGAAGTCAGGCAAGCGGGCGCTGTCTCCGCTCGTGCGCAAGCTCTGGCGCGAACAGAACGGCACCGCCATTTACCGTTACACCTGCATGCTCGACTTTTTTGATGCCTCCGCCTGGATGGATCAGCTCATTCAGATCACCCTCCAACGCAAGGATCTTGAGGAAGATGGCAAGCTGGCACTGCTGGATGTGCTGCACGACAGCGGCATAGATGTGACCGCCCCCCCTTTTGCCGCCATGACCGGCTACGGTTCCCCCACGATGGAAGGTTTTGTTGACGACTGCCTCGGTGACGGCGAGCGGGGGCTCGTTCGCTTTATCGACAGTTTTCTTGATGTTGCCGACGAGTTCCGTGAGCGGATGATGCAGCGTCTGGCTGATAAGGCGTCCGCTGAAGCGGTGGCACTCCTGGAAATCCTCCTCTCCTTCGAAAAGCAGGAAATTGTTGACGAAGCGATACGTGCTCTGGGACGCACCAGAAGCGGGTATGCCCTGGATGTCCTCAGCCGTGCCGAAGCGCGCTTCGAAGGTGACCCGGCGGCAAAGGTGCGCCGCAGCATCCGGCGGCTCTCCCTCACCGGGATTCACGACCCCCGTCCGCTGCCGCACTCGTTCCAGCAGCCGCTCCCGTTCCACGAAGTGTATGCGGGGCCGATCGATTTTTATGGTTCCCGGACGCTCTGGTTTTCCTGGCGGCTCGATGATCAAACGTTTGCCGCCATGCTGATTCTTACCGGTGAAACCGATGGCATGCTCAACGCCATCAGCTACCGCATGAAGGATGAGAAAGAGTACGGCCATATCCTGAAGGACGTGGCCGGCGGCGAGATGCTGACGCCGGTTGAACCGGACTACGCTCTGGCCTCCCTGCGGGACGCACTCCACCTCAGCCGCGAGGCCGGCTTTTACCTCCCCCCGGATTTCTACGTTGATATGCGCCTCTTCCGCCCCGATGCACTGAAGCCCGAAGCATATATTCCCCGCTTCAAACTCAAACACCTGGAAGATATTGTTGAAAAAATCCCCGGACACGTTACCGCCAGCGATGATCTGCTCGATGAGCCGGGTCTGGAGGGGTGGGTGCTAACCGAGACGGCGCTGTATGACGCTGCGGATCGTTTTGCTGCATTGGAAACAGACGGCGGGCCAGCGTCGGTTTCATCGGAAGCGTTGGAGGGGGAGATTACCCGCTGCTGCGAGGAACTGATCGTGCCGCGCCGCGCTGATATCATCAAGCGGCTGCTGCTGACCGCTGACTACCTGCAGCAGATTGAAGGGGATGACGCCACCGTACAAAAAACACTGGCCACGGCACTGAGTCTGGTCGGAGGTTTTCTGCCTGACTGCCGGCACCCGTTCATCCGGCGGCTGCTCCTGGACAGTGTGGATGCGGCTCGGCAAACGTTGGCAGAGGGGTATGATCCCCGCCTTGAGGAGAGGTATGATGACGAATACGACGACTGATCTCGAGCGGATTGCCGTTATCGGCGGCGGCAGCTGGGGTACCGCTTTGGCGGGGCGGCTGGCGGCCAATGGCAACGATACCGTACTTTGGGCCTATGAAGCGGAGCTGGTGGCAGAGATCACCAGCAGCCACACCAACTCGCTCTACCTGCCCGGGGTCACTCTTCATCCAACGCTAGCCTGTACGGGGGACTTGGAGGAGGCGGTCAAAGGGCGGAGCATCGTACTGCTGGTGACGCCGGTTCAGGTCATGCGCGGCGTACTGAAACAGCTCGCACCGTACATCGCTCCGGATGCAATTATTGCCAACGCGTCCAAGGGAATTGAACTTGAAACCCTCCAGACGGTGTCACAAATCTGCGGCGAGCTGCTAGGTGAAGATGCTTTGTCGCGCTACGTGGCACTCTCCGGCCCGACGTTTGCCCGTGAAGTGGCTCAGGAACTGCCGTCTCTGATTGTGGCCGCCTCCCGTGACGGCCGCGCCTCACAGCGGGTTCAGGCGGCATTCAGCTGCCCCTGCCTGCGGGTTTATACCAACAGTGACGTCATTGGGGTTGAGCTGGGCGGTGCGGTAAAGAATGTCATCGCCATCGCTGCCGGAATTTGTGACGGTCTCGGGTTCGGGCACAATGCCCGGGCGGCCCTGATCACCAGGGGGCTGGCGGAAATGAACCGCCTCGGTCAGGCCATGGGGGCACAGGCGGCCACCTTTGCCGGACTGGCCGGTATGGGGGATCTTGTGCTGACCTGCACCGGCGATCTTTCCCGCAACCGCACGGTCGGCTTCAAGCTTGGCCAGGGGATGAGATTGGCGGATATTCTGGCGGAGATGCGTATGGTGGCTGAAGGGGTGAAGAGCGCCGAGTCGGTGTACCTCCTCGCCCGTCGCCTCGGCGTGGAAATGCCGATTGTAGAGAAAACCTACCAGATCCTTCACGAGGACAAGCCGGCCCGGCAGGCGGTTATAGAGCTGATGGCACGTGGCCTGAGGTCGGAAGGGTGAAGGGGGGCCGTGTATGCGCATAGGGCACGGATACGACGTTCACCGCCTGGTGGAAGGGCGCAGATTGATCATGGGCGGGGTGGATATCCCGTGGGAAAAGGGGCTGCTGGGGCATTCCGATGCTGATGTGCTGCTCCATGCCATTGCCGACGGTATTCTCGGGGCGATCGGTGAAGGGGATATCGGCCGGCATTTTCCGGACAGCGATCCTGCCTACAAGGGAGCCGACAGCCTGAAACTGCTGGCGCATGTCATGGGGCTGGCCGACGGGCGCGGCTACCGTCTGGGCAATCTGGACGCCACCATCATCGCCCAGATGCCGAAAATGGCACCCCATATTCAAACCATGCGGGAAAACATCGCGCGGGTACTGAACGCCGAAGCGGCTCAAGTAAACGTCAAGGCCACAACCGAGGAAGGTCTGGGTTTCAGCGGAGCGGGGGAAGGAATTGCTGCTCATGCGGTGGTGTTGATGGTGTTGAAGTAACTAGATGCAATCCGTTTAACACTGAGACACGGAGACACAGAGAAAACCGTACATAAAAATCTTGGGGCATTTGGGGTGAACCAAGCTTGTTATTATCATTCTGGTTTTCTCCGTGTCTCCGTGGTGAATAATCGATTCTGCCTACAGCCCCTTACTCGCCAACTCCTCCACAAGCTTTTTCTGCTCATCGTTCAACGTTTCCGGAATATGAACCCCGATCTTGACATACAGATCACCCTTGACATTTGAGCCGGGCAGTTTTATGCCGCACCCCTTCAGCCTGATCTTGGTGCCGGGCTGGATACCGGCCGGCACCTTGATCCGCTTGTCCCCTTCCAGGGTCGGTACATCCAGAGAAACCCCCAGACATGCCGCGCTGAACGAAATGGAGCGATCCACAAACAGATCACCGCCGTCACGGCTGAAGAGCGGGTCCGGGAGAACGTGGATTATCAGGAACAGATCACCGGTGGGGCCGCCACTATCGCTTGGAGCTCCCTTGCCGGTGATGCGGATTTTGCTGCCGTTATCGACACCGGCCGGGATCTTGACCTTCAGCTCCTCCCGCTGACCGTTGCGCCGGAATGCGATCTGCTTTTCAGATCCCTGGGCCGCGTCACGAAAGGTGACGGTCAGCTCCATTTCGTGGTCTGCTCCCCTCTGCGGGGCGGAACGGAAGCCGCCCCTCCCCCCGCCGCGGCCGAACAGCCGTGAGAAAATATCCTCCGCCCCGCCTCCCATATCCTTGTAGGCATTGCCGAAGTCAAAACCACGGAAAATATCCTCCTGGCTGTACTGCTTGTGGAAACCGCTGGAGCCGAAGGTGTCGTACTGCTGCTTTTTCTCCGGGTCGGAGAGCACCGCATAAGCTTCGTTTATCTCCTTGAATTTGTCCTCGGCAGCCTTGTTATCAGGGTTGCGGTCCGGGTGGTACTTTACCGCCAGCTTGCGAAAAGCCTTTTTGAGATCGTCCGCCGAAGCCCCTTTTTCGACCCCCAGCGCTTTGTAATAATCGACCTGTGCCATATGTTCTCCATCCTTTTATCCGTAAAGTATTGGCGGACTGTAAGCCTTACCGGCTCTGCTGTCAACTGTGTCATGCCCGTGCAAACAGCTTGTGCTAACAGCGACAAATGGATATAGTTCGCCCGGTGCATTTGGATTACAGGGAGCCTACCCATGGAAATTATACCACTGGTCATCGGACTGGCAATCGGCCTTGCCGTTGCGGCGCTGTTTCTGAAAAAGCGCCTGAGCGACGGGGTGAACGCCGCACTGGGGGAAGGGCAGGTCGAACGTGCCCTGCTGAACGAGCGGTTAACGGCGGCGGCCGAGGAGGTGAAACGGCTGCGCAGTGACCTGGCCGACGCGGAACGGCTGGGACAGGGGTTGCGGCAGCAGATGGAAACAGCGCGCAATGAGTGTGCCCAGCTGCTGGAGCGGGCCAGTCGGGTACCGCTGCTGGAGCAGGAGGTGAAGAGCGCCGGGGCAACCATTGAGGAACAGAATCAGCAGATTTCCGCACTGCGTCAAAAGCTGGGGGGAGCAGAATCAACCATCACGAGTCAGCTGCAGGAGATTGCCCGCCTGGGCGAAGAACTGCGGGACCTGACACTTCGGCGGGACGGGCTGCTTGGCGAGCTGCAGGGGTTGCACAACCAGTTTACGGAGGTTGCCACCACCCTGGATGGTGAGCGGAAACAGAATGATGAAAAACTGGCGCTCCTGAATGATGCGCGGGAGCAGCTTTCCAATCAGTTCAAAGCGCTGGCCAATGAAATCCTGGAGGAAAAGGCCAAGCGGTTTACCGAACAGAACCAGACCAACATCGGCCAGCTGCTGGAGCCGCTCAAACTCAAACTCTCCGAGTTTCAGGGAAAAGTGGAAGAGGTCTATGTGCAGGAAGGGAAAGAGCGGAGCGCCCTTGCGGCACAGGTCAAGCAGCTGATGGAACTGAACAGGCAGCTGTCCGATGATGCCCACAACCTGACCCGGGCGTTGAAAGGGTCCAGCAAGACCCAGGGGAACTGGGGCGAGATGATTCTGGAGAAAATTCTGGAGTCATCCGGTCTGCGCAAGGGGCACGAGTACGATGTACAGGAAAGCCATACCCGGGAGGACGGCAGCCGCGCCCAGCCGGATGTGATTATTCATCTGCCGGAAGAGCGGCAGATCATCGTCGATGCCAAAGTGTCCCTGACGGCGTATGAGGAATATGTCAACGCAGAGGATGATATCGGCCGGGACGGGGCGTTGAAACGGCATCTGGAGTCGGTGCGGGGGCATATCAAAGGGCTGTCGGAAAAGAACTATCACGAAATCCATGGGGTACGTTCACTTGACTTCGTGCTGATGTTCATACCGGTGGAACCGGCGTTCATGCTGGCCATCTCCCAGGATAACGATTTATGGCAGGGGGCCTGGAAACGGAATGTATTGCTGGTCAGCCCCAGTACCCTGCTGTTTGTCGTCCGTACCGTCGCCCACCTGTGGCGGCAGGAGCAGCAGAACCGCAACGCCCAGGAAATTGCCCGGCGCGGTGCGGAACTGTACGACAAACTGGTCGGTTTTGTGGATGACCTGAAGGGGGTCGGCAATCGGCTGGGGCAGGCACAGAAAGAGTACGATAACGCCTTCAAGAAATTTGTCGACGGCAAGGGAAATGTCATCCGCCAGGCGGAGATGCTCCGGGAATTGGGGATCAAGCCGGGGAGGACCATGGCGCAGGATGTTCTGGATGCTGCGCTGGAGGAACCGGTACTGCCGTCATCAATCACCTGATCTACAGTAGGGAAAGGAACCTATCGCTATGAAAAAAATCATCATCATCGGCGGCGGCATATCCGGCCTGGCAACGGCTTGGCTGCTTCGCGCCAAGTCCCGGGCCGCCGGAAAAGAACTGGACATCACCCTGCTTGAGAAAGAGGGGCAGGCGGGCGGAAAAATCAAAAGTATCCATGCGGACGGCTATACCTGCGAATGGGGGCCGAACGGCTTTCTGGACAGCAAGCCGCAAACCCTGGATCTCTGCCGGGCGCTTGGTGTGGAGAGCAATCTGCACCGGAGCAACGACAATGCGCGCAAGCGGTATATCTACTCCGGCGGCGAACTGCACCAGCTGCCGGACGGTGGGCCGGCGTTCCTCAAGAGTGCTCTGATTTCCTGGCCGGGCAAGCTGCGGCTGGCGCTGGAGCCGACCCCCTTTATCACCCCGGCGCCGGCGGGTGTGGACGAAACCCTGGCCGCTTTCGGCCGGCGCCGTCTGGGAAAAGAAGCTTTGGATAAATTGATTGCCCCCATGGTGTCCGGCATATTTGCCGGTGATCCCGAGACCATGTCGCTGATTTCCTGCTTTCCCCGTATTGCGGAGCTGGAGCGGGAATACGGCGGGCTGATCCGTGCCATGATCAAGCTGGGCAAAAAGAAAAAACAGGATCTGGCTGCCGGGAAAGTTGTCTCCAGCGCCGCCGGGCCGGGAGGAGTGCTGACGTCGTTTCGGGAGGGGATTCAGTATCTCTCCGACGCCCTGGCCGTATCGCTGGAGGGGATTGTCATCCCGGGGGTTACCGTTACTGCCGTGCGCAAGGGGGAGAGCGTTCCGTATCGGGTCACCTGCAGCAGCGGTGCTGAATACGAGGCGGACCAGGTTATCGTTGCCTCTCCGGCCTTTGCGGCGGCCGATATGCTGGGCGGACTGGACGGCGGCATGGCGGGGATACTGCGCCAGATTCCCTACGCCAGCATGACGGTGGTCTGCTTCGGTTACAGCCGTGGGCAGATCGGCCGCTCCCTGGATGGTTTCGGCTACCTGATCCCGAAAAAAGAGGGGTGCAGTACGCTCGGTACCCTGTGGGACTCCAGCATGTTCGAGGAGCGAGCCCCGGAAGGAAAAGTGCTGCTGCGCAGCATGATGGGGGGGGCGTGTTTTCCGGAATACGTTGCACTGAGTGACGATGACGTTGTGGCCCGGGTCCGGGCGGACCTGTCGATGATCATGGGAATCACAACCCCGCCGGAATTTGTCAGGGTATTCCGCCATCCCCAGGCCATCCCCCAGTATACCGTCGGCCACGGCGCACGGCTGCAGGGTTTGGAAGAGGCGCTGAAAGCTCATCCGGGGCTGCTGCTGACCGGCAACTCCTATCGCGGTATCGGGCTTAACGACTGTGTGGCAGCGGCGGAACGGGCCGCGGATGAGGCGCTGGCATGCGCGTAGCGGTAGGAATCATTTTTGCGCTGTTCTGTCTCTGTTTTGTGCTGATTGTTATTGAAGAGACGTTTCTCGGTGGCCGACGCCGGCGCAGAGCTGAAAAAAATGCCCGTGAACGGGCGCTGGCGAACGCGCCTACAGAAGGCCCTGTTCCACGAAGCTGAGGTACTCTCCATCGCCGACGATGATGTGGTCCAGTACCTTGATCCCCATGATGTCCCCCGCCTCCCTCAGGCGCCGGGTGATGGCAATATCCTCGCTGCTGGGCGCCGGGTCGCCGGTGGGGTGGTTGTGTAGCAGAATCATGGCGGCGGCGGATTCCTTCACCGCCGGACTGAAGACCTCACGTGGATGGACGATGCTTTGATTGAGGCTCCCCTGAGAGATCTGCACCCGCCGGATGATGCGGTTTTTGCCGTCCAGCAGCAGCACCAGAAAATATTCTTTGCGGCTGTCTCTGAATTCGTGGTGGAAATAGTCGAATATCTGGCGGGGAGAGGTGAAGCGGTCGAGTCGTTCCAGTTTGCGTCCCTGGAAGCGTGCCGCCAGGGTAAAGGCTGCCTTGATGCTGGTGGCTTTGGCCGGGCCGACACCTTGGATGGCGCAGAGTTCACCCAGGTCGGCACTGCCCAGTTCCCGCAGATTACCGCTGAAGTGCGAGATCAGCCCCCGCCCCAGATCGATGGCGCTCTGCCGGGAACCCGGATCGCCGGTTCTGATAATCAGGGCCAGCAGTTCCGCGTCAGTGAGGAGTGCCGCCCCCTGTTTGAACATCTTTTCGCGCGGCCGCTCGTCTTCGGGCCACTCTTTTATTCCTCCCGGCATGCATTCCCTCCTACCTGAAACCTGACAAAATGGCGACTATCAAGCCGCTTCCGACAATGACCCGGTACCAGACAAACGGCGAAAGGCTCTGCTTCTGCACAAAACGAAGCAGAAACGCGACGCTGATATACCCGGTAACCGCCGAGAAGATAATACCGACCACCATCGGCAGTCCCTCTCCGGCCGGAATGCCGTGCTTGAACAGATGCACGGTTTTCAGCAGGGCGGCGCCGGCCACAATCGGCAGCGACATCAAAAATGAAAAGCGGGCGGCGCTTTCACGGGTGAAGCCGAGCATCAACCCGGCGGTGATGGTGATTCCGGACCGGGACACTCCCGGGATCAATGCCAGGCACTGCATCAGGCCGATGGTCAGCGCCCCGGGGGTTTTTATCTCGTCCAGTATCAGTCGCTTGCGCCCCAGCAGGTCGACAGCGCCGAGGAGCAGTCCGAAGCCGATCAGCACCGAGGCGATCAGCAGCGGATTAGAGCGGAATACCTTCTCGATATCATGTTCGAACAGTTTCCCGACAACCGCAGCCGGGACGGTGGCGGCGATGATCAGAAACGGCAGCCTCCGGGCGGGGGTGTTCAGCCTGCGGGTGGCCAGAACTTCAAAGAAGGAGACCGCCAGCTCGATGATGTCGCGCCAGAAGTAGAGCGACAGGGCCAGAAATGTGCCCAGATGCAGGGCAACGTCAAAGGTCAGGCCGGATTCGGGCCATTTCAGCAGCCAGGGGACAATGATCAGGTGTGCGGAGCTGCTGATCGGAAGCACCTCGGCAAAACCTTGCAGGGCACCGAGAACGGCGGCGTGTAAGAGATTCATGTTGTACTCCTTCGTCAAGATAGTGCGGCAGGGTACTGTAATTTTTCTCTAAAGGCAATTCATGTTGCTATGCCCATGGACCGGCACGAGCAAATTTACTCTGTGAACGGGGCGAAAAGTGTGCTACTAATCACGAGTTTCAAAGGAGTCTGCACGAAAATCTACGGAGGCAAAGTTATGTTCGGATTTATTCCAAAAGAAGAAAAATTCTTTAAGCTTTTCAAAGCTATGACAGAGAATATTATCGTTGGTGCCAAGCTGCTCAAGGAGATGCTGGACGATTTTGAAAATCCGCTTGAAAGCCAGCGCAGGATCAAGGATATCGAGCACAAGGGGGATTCCATAACCCATGAAATTATCCAGACACTGAACAAAACATTCATAACACCCCTTGACCGGGAGGATATTTATGCCCTCGCCTCCAAGCTGGACGATATCCTTGACCTGATTGATGCTTCGGCCCAGCGGGTGATTATGTACAACGTGGAATCGATCCCCCCTGAAGCAAAATCACTCGGCTTCATAATTCTGCAGTCATGCCACGCGGTGGACAAAGCGGTGGCCATGCTGGGCAAAAAAACCAATGAACAGATCTTTGAGGCGTGCGTAGAGATCAACTCGCTGGAGAATGAGGCCGACAGGGTGTCCCGCGAAGCGATCAGCAGGCTGTTTGATGAGGAGAAGGACCCGATCCAGCTGATCAAGTGGAAGGAAATCTATGAAACCCTTGAAAAAGCCACCGACAAGTGCGAAGACGCCTCAAATATTCTTGAAAGCGTGGTGGTAAAGAATGCTTGATCCGGCTTTCGTGATGCTCTGCCTGGTTATTCTGGCGGCGCTGCTCTTCGATTATATCAACGGCTTCCACGATACCGCCAACGCAATTGCCACCAGTGTTTCCACCCGGGCGCTTTCGGTCAAGGCCGCTATCATCCTGGCCGCGAGTCTCAATTTTCTGGGGGCGATGGCGTTTACCAAAGTGGCCAAAACCATCGGCACCGGCATCATCAGTGCGGACCAGCTGACTCAGATGGTTGTCCTGGCAGGGGTGATCGGCGCCATTATCTGGAATGTCATAACCTGGTACTTCGGGCTCCCTTCGTCATCATCCCACGCCATCGTGGGTGGTCTCATCGGGGCGGTCATCGCCCATGTCGGGCCATCAGCCCTGCTGTGGGACGGTCTGAAAAAAATAATTCTGGCGCTGATTCTCTCCCCGATTCTCGGCGTTATTGCCGGGTTTATTTTCGTCGTGATCTTCTCGCGTGTTCTGCAGTTCCGCTCGCCCGCCGGAGTGAACCGGGGCTTCCGCAAGATGCAGATCCTGTCGGCGGCTTTTATGGCGTTTTCCCACGGCACCGCTGACGCGCAGAAATCCATGGGGGTTATCACTATGGCACTGCTCAGCTACGGTGCGATACCGGTTTTCGAGGTGCCGATGTGGGTCAAATTCACCTGCGCCCTGGCAATGGCGCTCGGCACCGCCGCCGGGGGGTGGCGCATCATTAAGACGGTCGGCCGGGATTTTGTGAAGCTGCAGCCCATGACCGGCTTCTCCGTCGATTCGGCGTCCACCTGCGTTATTCTGGGGGCCTCCATGCTCGGGCTGCCGACCAGCACCACACATGTTGTCACCTCGTCAATTCTGGGTGTCGGCCTGTCCAAGAGCCTTAATGCGGTCAACTGGAATGTGGCCAAGCGTATTCTGACCGCCTGGGTTCTGACCATACCTGCGGCCGCTCTGGTTGCCTATCTGACCTACCAGGTCATGAGCCCCCTGCTGGGGAAATAGGCCCCAACCCCACTTTTACTCGCGGAGTTTACCCATGGCATTGCGTGTCTATAATACGCTCACCGGCGAAAAAGAACTCTTCGTGCCGCTGACCCCCGGCAAAGTGGGGATGTACGTCTGCGGGGTCACTGTGTACGATTACTGCCACATCGGGCACGCCCGTGCCGGAGTGGTGTTCGACATAATTTTCCGGTACCTGAACTATGCCGGGTATGACGTCACCTACGTCCGTAACTACACCGACATTGACGACAAGATCATCAATCGCGCCAATCAGGAAGGGACTGATTACCGCACCGTTGCCGACCGTTATATCCAGGCGTTTGACGAGGATATGGCCCGTCTGGGGCTGGCCAGGCCGACGGTGGAGCCGAAGGCCACGGACCATATCGGCGGGATTATCGCCATCATTGAAGCGCTGATCGCCAAGGGACACGCGTACGTTTCCGAGGGGGACGTGTATTACGCCGTGGAAACCTTTCCTGACTATCTAAAACTCTCCGGGCGTAATCTTGAGGATATGCAGGCCGGTGCCCGGGTGGAGGTCGGGGATAAAAAGCGCCATCCGATGGATTTTGCCCTCTGGAAGGGGTCGAAACCGGGTGAACCGTGGTGGCAATCGCCCTGGGGAGAGGGGCGCCCCGGCTGGCACATCGAGTGCTCGGCCATGAGCATGGAATTTCTGGGCAAAACATTTGATATTCATGGCGGCGGGAAAGACCTGGTGTTTCCCCACCATGAAAACGAAATCGCCCAGTCGGAAGCGGCCAACGGCTGTCAGTTCGTGCGCTACTGGCTGCACAACGGTTTTGTCAATATCAACGCCGAGAAAATGAGCAAGTCGCTGGGCAACTTCTTCACCATCCGCGAGGTGCTGCAGCAGTATGACCCGGAAACGCTGCGTTTTTTCATCCTGTCCGCCCATTACCGCTCTCCCATAGATTTCTCCGATCAGAACCTGGAAGAGGCCCAGTCCGGTCTGGAGCGGATGTATGCCTGTCTTGCAGCGCTGGATGACCTCCTGAACCGTGAACCGCTGGCGGTCGACAGCGCACTCCCCGGTGGACTGTCGCCGGTCGCTCTGGAGCTGCAGGAACGGCTGAGCCAGTTCAGACACCGCTTTGTGGAAGCCATGGACGATGATTTCAACGCCGCCCAGGCGCTCGGTATCCTTTTTGAAACGGTACGGATCGTCAACCGGTTTCTGGCGGAAGCCGGGGACGTAACCCCCTTCAGCCGGTCCCTGCTGGCGCAGGCCCGCGACCTGTTTACCGAGACGGGGGGTGTGCTGGGACTGTTCACCACCGCGCCGGCCCTCTGGCTGGAACGGATCAAGGCCGGCAAAGCGTGCCGGATTGATATGTCCCCGGAAGAAATTGAAGGGCTGATTGCCGAACGGGTTGAAGCACGGCGGGCAAAGAACTTCAAGCGGGGCGATGAGATCCGTGACCTGCTGCTGGCAAAGGGGATTCAGCTGCTGGACTCATCCCAGGGGACAACCTGGAACGTAAAGTAAATTCCATCTTCGCCGCTGTAAGTAATGGCTCGCTTGCATACCTGCTTTTGGCTGATATAATTTGACCGTACTACATTTAGTGAGGTTATTGTGGATCGGGAGTACTGCTGGGACAGGGAAGTAATTACGCAGTCTGACTGCCCGGAGACGGGCGAGGGCGAAGAAGAACTGTTTGCGTCAAAGCAGCAGCGCAATCTCGAAAAATGTGCTGAATGCCCCCGGTTTCTTGACGATCTTAAACAGATGGCCGGTGATGTCACCCCCAACCCGCTGGCGCCGGTTCTCGCCACCGTTCTTACCGAATTCCGCCGTCAAAAAGCCCAGATACAGTCACTGGTCAGTTTTCTCGACAATAAAACCCTCGAAATACGCTTTCTGCACGAGCTCGGCTCGGTCCTGCAAAGCTCGGTTGATCTGGATGAGGTGCTTTCCGTCGCCATGACCGCCATTACCGCCGGCCAGGGATTCGGCATGAACCGCGCCTTCCTGCTCTTGTGTGATCGGGAGGAGGGGGTTCTGAACGGCTACCTGGGTCTCGGCCCCCGGAACCTGGAGGAGGCCCGTCAGGTATGGGGCGAGATCAGTCAGAACGATATGGATCTGCAGACTCTTGCCCAGAATTTCCGCCGCACCAAGCTTTCCTCAGAGCGTGAAAAATTTCATGATGTTCTTGAACTGCTGACTATTCCGCTCTCCAACAAGGATCATATTGTCATCAAGGCGCTCGACGGCAGGCGGCCGATCATGGTCAAGGGGGCTTTCAGCCGTCCGGATGTTCCCTACGAACTTGCCAGACTGCTGGGCGTTGATGATTTTCTGCTGATGCCGCTGATCTCGCGGAACCGCCGGGTCGGCATTATCCTGGCGGATAACTGTATCACCCACCGTGCCATCACCGAAGAAGACATGCACTCACTGGAAACATTTGGTTTTCCGGTCGCTTTTGCCATTGAACGTGCTTCGCTGTACGACAAGCTGCAGATTGAGCTCAACCGGGTCACTGAAGCCGGTAAAAAGCTGAAAGAACAGCAGCAGCTGATCGTCAGAATGGAAAACATGGCTCTGGTCGGGCGCATCACCTCCAGCATCGCCCATTCAGTGCGTAATCCGCTGATGATCATTGGCGGCTTTGCCCGTTCGATGCTTAAAAACAGCCGGGCATCGGACCCGAAACGTACCTTCGTCGAATCGATTGTTGCCGAAACCCGTCAGCTGGAAGGTGTTCTGGACGAAATTCTCAACTATTCCGATTCGATGTATCCGACCCGGGATTTTTGGGATGTTGACCAGCTGGTCGAGGCTTCACTGAGGGACACCGCCGACGTACTGACATCGCTTGGCTACGTCGTCGGCTATTCACCGGGGCTTGGTCTGCCGCCGGTATATATCGACTTCAAGCAGCTTTCCTATTGTCTCAGGACCATGCTGCTGAATGATATGGACGGAACATGCGCTGACAGATCCATCGCCATCAGCTCCCAGAACAGCGAAGATGGTGTTATCCTCCGCATTGAAGACCATAGTCGGCGCATAACCCAGTCGGAACTCGATCACCTGCTGGTACCGTTTTCGGAGACCCGTGACCTGGGCGCCGGGCTGGGGCTGGCGCTGTGCAAAGCCATGCTTGAAAAACAGGGGCTCCCGTTTGAAGCCCAGGCCGATCAGCATACAGGAATCATGTATACCATCACACTTCCGACCCGCAAGGAGGAACAGTCATGAGCAGACTATTGGTTGTAGACGATGAGGCCAACATCCGGTTACTGTACGCCGAGGAGTTGAAGGACGAGGGGTATGAAGTAGTGACGGCGGCCAGCAGTGCCGAGGCGGCAGAAAAGCTGCAGCACGGTGCCTTTGACCTGGCGGTGCTTGACATCAAGCTGAAGAATGAAAGCGGCATTGAGCTGCTGCAAAAGCTGGTCAAGGAACGCCATGATATGCCGGTGATCCTCTGCTCGGCATTTTCCTGCTACAAGGACGATTTTTCAGCTTGGCTGGCGGACGGCTATGTGGTCAAGTCGGGTGACCTGACCGAGCTGAAACAGGAAATTGCCCGGGTACTGGCCAAGAAAACGTTGAAAGTGAAAGCAGGGGCGTGATCTGAAACATCTCCCGTACACAGGGCAGAGGGGACGGCTCGCCGCTCAAAGATATTCAGGTAACAGCCGAATACCTGGTGCCTCTGCGGATTACTTTTGTCAAGGAGTGTTCCTATGAAAGCTGTCATCATGGCGGGTGGCTTCGGCACCCGCATCCAGCCTCTTACCGGCAGTATGCCGAAGCCGATGATCCCGCTCTTCAACCGCCCGATCATGCTCCATATTGTTGAACTGCTGAAAAAGTACGACATCACCGAACTGGTTATGCTGCTCTACCATCAGCCGTTCTACATCAAAAACTTCTTTCGCGACGGTTCCGATTTCGGCGTCAAGATCACCTATGTAACCCCGATCACTGATCTGGGGACGGCCGGGGCGGTCAAGGCGGCTGAAAAGTATCTGGATGAGCGCTTTCTGGTGATCAGCGGCGATCTGCTGACCGATTTCAACCTCAAAAAAATCATCGATTTTCACGTCGATCACCAGGCGACGGCGACAATCACGCTGACCTCGGTCAAGGACCCGCTTCAGTTCGGCGTTGTAATTACCGACAAGGAGAAGCGCATTACCCAGTTTCTGGAAAAACCGGGGTGGGGCGAAGTTATCTCCGATACGATCAATACCGGCATCTATGTGCTGGAGCCGGAGATTCTGAAATATATCCCCGAGGGGGAGAATTTCGATTTTTCCCAGGATCTGTTTCCGTTGCTGCTGAAAAAAAACGATGCGCTGTTCGGGGTGAACGTCCGCGGATACTGGCGCGATATCGGCAACACCGATTCCTACCGGGAAGCGTACCACGACATTTTCAGGGGAAGGATCAAGCTCAAAATCGATGAGCTGAAACAGGAGGGCGAGGGCACGGATCTGCGTATTGGCGCCGACGTCAAGCTTGAGCACGTCTCCGGTCTTGAGGGAACAGTTGTTATCGGTGACAACAGCCAGATTCTGGGTGACGTCCGCATCAAGGATTCGGTTATCGGCCGCAACTGCACGATTGAGTCGGGCGTCAGGCTTAGCCGCTGCATCATCTGGGATAACTCGTACGTCAAGAAGGGGGCCCGGATAAGCGACAGCGTTATCTGTTCCAATGTCCGTATCGGCCAGGGAGCGATTCTTGAGGAGGGGGTTATCGTTGCCGACGAAACGTCGGTCGGCGACGAAGCGGTCATCAAGGCTGATGTCAAAATCTGGCCGAAGAAGACCATTGAAGCGGGGGCAACGGTCACCTCCAACATGATCTGGGGGGAAAAATGGAAAAAGGCGCTGTTTGAGGGGGCAATCATCAAAGGGCTCTCCAACATGGAACTTACCCCCGAATTCTGCGCCAAGCTCGGCTGCGCCTACGGCACGTCCCTTCCCAAAGGGAGCTACGTGCTGGGTGGCCGTGATTCCAATCCGGCATCCCGCATGCTCAAGCGCTGTTTTATGGGGGGGATGCTTTCCGCCGGCATCAACGTGCGCGACATGAAGATGACGTCCCTGCCGCTTGTCCGCTATAAACTGAAGACCTTCGGGGAGGTGGGGGGTGTGCATTTCCGCCAGGCCCAGGATGATCCGGCATTACTGGAGATTGTGTTTCTCGATGGCGACGGGCTGGATTTTTCCAGCAGTATGGGGAAAAACGCGGAACGCACCTTTTTCAAGGAAAATTTCCGGCGGGCGCACCATACCGAACCGGGGGTCATCACCGATATCAACAACGTGGGCGATTTTTACCGGGAAGGGTTCTTGCGGGCCCTTGATCGTGAACTGCTCAAAAAATCAGCCTTAACGGTGGTGGTGGACTTCAGCTTTTCCCCTGCCAGCCTGACGCTTCCGCAGCTGTTAAATGAGCTTGGTTTCTCGGTTATCGCTCTTAACGCCTACGTGGATGAAGGGCACGGCGTCCAGGCCAAGGAGAAAGAGCTGGCCCTGAACCAGCTTTCGGCAATTGTTTCATCGCTGTCGGCTCAGGCCGGGTTCTGGCTGGACCCTTCTGCCGAAGCGATCACCATGGTTGATGAAACCGGCCGGATCTGCACCGGCATCGAACTGCTGGCTTTGACCGTGGCGCTGCTGTTGAAGACCGGCCAGAAAGGGACGATTGCCGTGCCGGTGCAGGCTCCATCCACGATAGAGCAGATGGCCGGGCTCAAGGGGTGCCAGGTCGTCCGCACCAAAAGTTCGGATCGTGCCATGCAGGAGATCGCTTCCTCTTCGGAAATCGTCCTGACCGGCACAACAGACGGCCGGTTTGCCTTCCCCCGTTTTCAGCCCGCTTTTGACGGCATGTTTGCCATTGCAAAGCTGATGGAACTGAGCGCAGCGGGGGGGGTAACGCTGTCACAGGCGCTCTCGGCAGTGCCGCACTCCGCCTTCCTGCAGACGAGTCTCCCCTGCCCCTGGGAAATGAAGGGGGGCATCATGCGCAAGATGAGCGAGGACAGTCTGGAGCGGGAAGCTACTTTTATCGACGGCATCAAGGTTCATTTTGGTGCGGAATGGGTCCTGGTTCTGCCTGACCAGTATCTCCCCGTGATTCACATCGTGGCTGAGGCCGGGGACCAGAAGACGGCCCAGAAGCTGCTCAGCGAGTATGAAAAGAAAATTATCGCCTGGAAGAAGGAGATGGTGTAACCGCTTATGCCCAAACCGCTCGACGTGGTCATTGTATGGCACATGCATCAGCCGTACTACAAAGACCCGCTAAAAAATGAGTATGCCCTCCCGTGGACCTATCTGCACGGTATCAAAGACTATTTCGACATGCCGGCGATTGTGGAGGATACCCCCGGCGCCAAGGCGGTTTTCAATCTTGTGCCGTCGCTGATCGAACAGCTGCTGGAGTATGCAGCGGGTACTGCCGTGGACCCCTTTCTGGAAAAGGGGAAAGCTGCCCCGGCTGAGCTGAGTCAGGATGATCGGATTTTCCTGCTGGAAAACTTCTTTTCGGCCAACCGGCAGAATATGATCGAGCCGTCCCGCCGCTATCTGGAACTGCTGTATATGGCCGGTGAAGGGGAACCGGGGAGCGCCCGCGAGCGGGTCAGGCATTTCACCGATCAGGATCTCCTGGATCTGCAGGTCTGGTTTTTTCTGGCCTGGACCGGAGAAGCGGCCCGCCGCCGTTACCCTGTTTTTGCCGAGCTGGTTGCCAAGGGGGAGAACTTTACCGCTGCGGACAAGGAACAGCTGTTTGCCGCCCAGCAGGAGCTGCTGCAGGCAATCATACCGCTGTACCGGCGACTTCACGACGAGGGACGGATCGAGCTGTCGGTGACCCCCTACTATCATCCGATTCTGCCGCTGCTGTGTGATATCCGCTGTGCCCAGACCGCTATGCCCCGTGTCGCACTTCCCACGGCCTCGTTCTGCCACCCTGAGGACGCTCGTGCCCAGATTCGCCGCGGCATCAGCTATTTCCATGAAATATTCGGTTTCTTCCCGACCGGTATGTGGCCGTCGGAAGGCTCCGTCAGCAATGAAGCGCTGTCGATCATAGCCGAGAACGGTATCCGCTGGATCGCCACCGATGAGGAGATTCTGGGCAAAAGCCTTGACGGCGGCCTTGGTGCCCAGAAGGAACGGCTGTATCGCCCCTGGCGCTACAGCAGCAGCAAGGGGGAGGTCGGCGCGTTTTTCCGTGACCACCAGCTCTCGGATCTGATCGGTTTTACCTATTCCCAGTGGGAAGCGGGGCGTGCCGTGGCCGACCTGTGCGAACGCCTGAACGGCATCAAGGCCCGTTTGGGAGGTGAAGGGCGGGTTGTACCGATCATCCTGGACGGTGAAAATGCCTGGGAATACTACCCTGACAACGGCTATGACTTCCTGCAGGGGATGTATAAAGGGATCGCCGAGGCGCCCACGCTTCGCCTGAGCACCTGTAGTGAAGTGCTGGCGGAAACCCGCTTTGACGGGCGGCTGCACTCGATTTTTCCCGGATCGTGGATAAACGGCAACTACGGGATCTGGATCGGCCATCCGGAAGAAAATCTTGCCTGGGACCTGATTGCCCTGGCCCGTGAAGCGGCGGTATCATCCAATCCGCTGGTGGCCGCAGCTCTGGCAAGCGGCGAGCCGTCCACTGATGTCACGGCCGAAATGATCTGCCGCTCTCTCTACGCCGCTGAAGGGAGCGACTGGTTCTGGTGGTACGGGGACGACCACTTTTCTCCCCACAGCGACCGTTTTGACCGGCTCTTCCGTCAGCATCTGATGAATGTGTACCGGCTGTTGGGGCAGGATTCTCCCCGGGCCCTGCTGGAGCCGATCAAGAAGAAGAGCCCGGCGGGATTGATTCGCGAGCCGGCCGCATTTATCGATCCGCAGATTAACGGCAGGATCAGCGATTACTTTGAATGGCTGGCAGCAGGATTGTACGATCTCACGCGCCAGGGTTCCGCCATGCATTCTTCCGACCGGATGCTGCAGAGCTTCTACTATGGCTACAACAAGAGCTCGTTTTTCATCAGAATTGACGGGGTTCAGGATCTTTCCCGAATCCTGAAGGAGCACGATGTCCTGAATCTGCACCTGATCTATGACCGTGACTACCGGGTGTCGATACAGCGGCACAACGATGAAGGGCTGCTACAGGTCAAGGAAAACGGTGTCTGGACACCAACCGGCAGCAAGTGTCACTGGAAGATCGGCAAGACCTGCGAGGTCAGAATACCGTTGAGCGGCCTCAGTCTGGAGCGTGAGAGCAAGCTGTTCGCCTCCGTGATGCTGGTGCGGGATAATGAGGAAATCGGCCGCTGGCCGACTGACGCTCCGCTGATGCTGTATTATGCCGGGGCGGAACTGGAATTGGATAACTGGCTGATATAACTGCAGACACCAATGTGGAGTTTAAAATAAAAACAGAGGATAACCGCCAAGACTCTGTGTTTTCCGGGAGAGAGTATGTCCGAGCTGCGCTGGGATCCGATAAAGCTGTATTGGGTAATTATTGCCACCGAGCGTGGCCGCCGTCCCCGTGATTTTCAAGTGGAGCCGGAAACGAGCGGGGTAACCGCCTGCCCGTTCTGCTACGGCAACGAGGACAAAACGCCGCCGGAGATTTTTGCCATCCGCCCAAGCGGCCTGCCCAACACCTCCAACTGGAAGGTGCGGGTTATTCCCAACAAATATCCCGCCCTGCGGGTGGAGGGGGAGCTCAATAATCACGGCTACGGCATGTATGACGTCATGAACGGTATCGGTGCGCACGAGGTCATCATCGAGACCCCCGATCACGATCGTACTCTGGCGGATCTGACCGTTAATGAGATCAACGATGTACTGACCGCCTACCGGCACCGCTATATCGACCTGCGCAAGGATTTCCGTTTTCGCTACATGGTGCTGTTCAAAAATCACGGTACCCGTGCCGGCGCGTCTCTCCATCATTCCCACAGCCAGCTGATTGCGGTGCCGCTCCTCCCCCCGGTGGCAAGCACACAGCTGAAAGTGGCCCGCAACTATTTCAGTGACAAGGAACGCTGCATATTCTGCGACCTGATTGAATTTGAGCTGCGCGAAGGGGTGCGGGTGGTGAAGGAGTTTTCCAACTTTGTGACCCTGACCCCCTACGCATCAAGCTCACCGTTCGAGCTGCGGCTCTATCCGAAGCGGCACAGCCATGACTTTGCCCTGATGGACGATGCTCATCTGGCGGAACTGGCGGTCGCCCTGAAGGATATGCTGCTGCGCGTCAAGACGGTGCTGCGTGACGCCCCCTATAATTTTATTCTGCACACCGCTCCCCCCATGCATAGCCGGCCGGGAAAACCAAACCATTGGAATTCACTGGAGTATGATTACCACTGGCACATTGAGCTGGTGCCGCGTCTGACACAGGTGGCCGGTTTTGAATGGGGAACCGGATTTTACATCAACCCCACCTCTCCGGAAGATGCCGCACTGTTTCTGCGGGAGGCCGATGTTTAAGATAGGGGCTGTGCTCGATGAGCTCTGCGCTTCCAAGTCTGCGCAGCATCTCAGCCATGATCCGCTATTGTTCTGTCACCGCTATCCTGATCCGGCCGACCGGGAAATCGCTGCAGTGATCGCTTCTTCCTTTGCCTACGGTTCGGTGGCGGTTATTCTCCGGACGCTGGAAGTGATCTTTGCCGAGCTGGGGCGGTCGCCGAGGCGCTATGTTGAGCGCTTCATTCCCGAGGCTGGGCTGCGGACCTTCTCCGGTTTCAAGCACCGCTTCAATGACAGCCGAGACCTTTGTGCGCTCCTCTGGGGGATGCGGCAGATGCTGGAGCAGGCCGGCAGCATCCAGTCGTTTTTCCTGCGCGGTTACAATGCCGGGGACCGGGACGTGAGCAGTTCCCTGGATCGCTACACCGCAACCGTACTGGCCCTTGACTACTCAGCTGTCTTTGGGATACCCGATATACCCCCCACGTCCTACTTTCCGTTTTTTTTCCCCGCCCCCGCTTCCGGCAGCGCCTGCAAGCGGCTCTGCATGATGCTGCGCTGGCTGGTGCGACCTGCCGACGGCATTGATCTCGGCCTGTGGCAGGGTCTTTCCCCGGCGCAGCTTATTATTCCGGTTGATACACATGTCAGCCGGATCAGCCGCTATCTTGGCCTCAGCAGCAGAAAGGCAGCCGATTGGCGTATGGCTCTGGAAATTACGGCGTCCCTCCGCCGTTTTGACTCCGCCGACCCGGTAAAATATGATTTTTCGCTGGCACACCTGGGTATAAGTGATGGCTGTGACGGCAAGGATCCGGGGCGTTGCACGTCATGTCCGATAGTCGAAGTCTGCGCACAGAACCTGACTAACCCGCCGGAATGTCTCACGGTAATGATTTGACACCAACCCCCCTTTCTGCTATACAACTATCGAAGTTTCAGATAGTTCCGTGAATTTCGGAGCAGGTACACTGTCAGCATCGAGGAGTCGCGGATGATAATCCAGTGCGTAAAATGTCAGACTAAATTTCGACTTGACGACTCCAGAGTTACGGATGCGGGTGTTAAAGTCCGCTGCACCAAATGCAAGCATGTTTTTTCGGTGAAGAAGGAAGCTCCGACGCCGGATTTTGCCGCACCTGCTCCATTTGCTGCTCCGTTTGACATCGAGACTCCCGTACAGATGTCCCCTCCGGCAGAACCGGAAAAATCTGACCCCTTTGAACCATCGTCCTTTGACGTCTCTACCGTACCGTTTGAAACGGACGGCTTTGCTGGCGGTATCCCTGAGAGCAGCGGGGCGGAGGACCTTGAGCCGCCTGCCAAAGAAGAAAACGCTTTTGGTGATCTTGATTTTCCGGAGCCGGCTCTGTCTGAGCCATCCACTCCGACCATCGATGAGTATGGTGATATGCCGATTGAGCCGCCGGATACCGTCGCTTCCGCTGCCGCCGAAATAGGGCGCCAGGATGATGCGCTGGCCGGTGACGCCCGGCCGGCGAGCGGAACGGGGCACACATTTTATTTTGATACTCCGTTCGATAACGGGAATATTGATTTTGAATATGAACCGCTGCCGGTGGAGGAAAAGCGGGAGAAGCCGAAGGAAGAGGAACCCTTTCGGGAGATCTTTTCTCGCCAACCGGTAGAAGAGCAGGGAGCAGCGGGGAATGAAGAGCCTCCGCAGCTGTTTCAGGATGGCAATCCTGCTCCGGTCGGTGCGCTGCAGACGCTGCCCCCGCTCTCGATTACTTCCCGGCGCAAGCAGAGTGCGCTTTTCAGTGCGGTTATTTCCATCACTGCGGTGCTGCTGGTTTCTGGACTTGCCTACCTGGGCTACAGGACTCTTTCTGCACCGAAGGAGAGCGCTGTTGTTCTGGAAGCCGGTAAGACCACTGTACAGGCGGTGAAGGCGGCTTTTATTGAAAACCGGGAGGCTGGAGAGCTGCTGGTGATTTCAGGGGCCGCGCGCAATGAGTATCAAAAGCCGCGTGCCGCGCTGCAGGTCAAGGTGACGGTATTTGACGCTTCGGGGCAGAGTGTTGCCGTCAAGACCGCATATTGCGGAAATATGCTGACTGATGAGCAGTTGAAGTCCCTGCCGCTTGATAAAATAGAGGCGACCATGGCCAACCAGTTTGGCGATTCTCTGGTGAATATGGAGGTCGCCCCCGGGAAGACGATACCGTTTGTCGTGGTCCTTGCCGCAATTCCGAAAGGGGCCAAAGATTTTGGTGTGGAGCCGGCCGGCTCGACGGTTGCAGCCGGGAAACCGTAGCGGTAGAATCTATAAAGCTGTTCAACACGGAGACACAGAGACACAGAGGAAAATCAGAAAAAAAGGTTTAGAGCATTATCTGAAGATGGTTTATTACCCCCGTTTGTTTTGACTCTTTTTGGTTTTCACTGTGCCTCGGTGTCTCTGTGTTGAATGGATAAAATAAAAAAGGCCGCTGACAAATGTCGACGGCCTTTCCTGTATCTGATTTCCGGTTTGGCAGCGTTTTACAGAATCTCTACCAGACGGATGGCGAACGTCAGATCACGACCCGCAAGCGGGTGATTGGCGTCCAGAGTAATGGTTGTGTCGGTAACTTCGGTTACCAGCACCGGCATTGGAGAGCCGTCCTGCAGGATCACTTCCATCTGATGCCCCGGCTCCGGTTTGATTTCGGCAGGAATTTCACTCCGCTCGATAACGGCCACCATTTCATCGGCCCGCTGGCCGTAGGCATCATCTGCCGGAATGGAAACGGTGACACTTTGGCCCGGTTCAAGACCAATGACGGCCGCTTCAAATTTCGGTATCAGTTGTCCCGCGCCAATGACGAATTCCATCGGTTCGCTGCCGTGGCTGCCGCACCCTCCCCCGTCGTCACTCCCTTTCCCGCAGCCGCATGAATGCTCCGCCGGCTGTTCAGAGGTGTCAAATACTGACCCGTCTGCCAGTGTTCCTGTGTAGTGTACTTTTACTTTGTCTCCTGTTTTTGCCTGTGCCATGGTTTATCCTCTCAATGTATGTGCCCTATGTCCAGGGCTTCTGCCAGTGCAGAAATATGACTGCTGAACTGTCCGGGAAACGTGCCGGTAATGCGCAGACGTTTGTGGCGGGATGTTTCACCCGCAATAATTTCAACCGATGATTTTGCTACCTTGAAGAGATCAGCGACAAATTCCCGGCAGAGTTTGTTGGCCGCACCGTCAACCGGTGGCGAGGTGAGCCGAATTTTAAGCTCCTCACCCTGCATGCCGCAAATCTGATTGCGAGAGGCACGCGGCTGCACATATACAGACAGAATCAGGCCGTCCGTGCAGGGGGTGATAAAGGGGAGTTCAGGCCGGTTCATCGCCTGAAAGCTGCCGGTTGAAGCTGTCGAGCAGCCCCTTGAAGCTCATTTCAAACTGGATCTTCTGCCGGCGGACCTCTTCTATTCCGGTTTTCAGGTCACCCAGCTGGCGTTCAGCATCGGCAACGATCCGCTCTCCCTTCAGTTCAGCTTCTGAAACGATCAGCTCGGCCTCTTTGCGGGCATTGGCCTTCATCTCCTCGATAACGCGCTGGGCGCACAGCAGAGTTTCCCGCAGCTCCCGCTCCTTTTCCGCCATATCAACCATCTCATGCTTCTGACGCGCCTGCTGCTCCTTTAGCTGGCCGATCTCGCGGATAAGCTCCTCCATTTCACCGGCAACCGTCTGCAGGAAGGCGTCAACGTCATCCGGGTCAAGACCGCGAAATGTTTTAACTTTAAATTGCTGCTGCTGGATATCAAGTGGCGAGATCTTCATGGTTTGGTACCCTCGTTGGATGCGCGGCGTAATGTCAATTCGCGGCGGTGCAGGCTAGCGGGTTGTGGTGTAAATCGGAGTTTATTGGGCTGACAGTTTCAAGTAGCATTCGGCCTTGTACAGCTGTGCGTCGGCCGCCAGAGGGGAGCCGGAATGGTGTGCAAGATACTGTTCAAACAGCTCAAGTGCGGTGCGGAAATCATCCGTTCGGTAGGCCTTCACCGCTGCTTCATACAGCTTCTGGTCAACGGTCGCTTCAGCCGCAGGGGCGGCGATCTTGGGGTGCGGCGTACGTTTTTCCGTCTGGACAACAGTTTTCTTCTTATGACGGACGGTTCTGGCTTTGCCTGTACTGCCGGCAGTCAAATCACTCAAATAAAGTTTACCTGCTGGATCTGAAGCCTGTACGGGTCCGGATGAAGGCGCGGCTGATGGCGGTACCCCGGCTTTGGCCGCGGATTTCTTGCCGGCACCGGCGTTCTTTTTGCGGGCGGCAGCCGGTTTTACGTCGGAAGCGGGAGCGCCGTGCTCGGTTACGGGAACCCTTAGGGTCTCTCCGGTGCGTATCAGGTCAGGGTTTTTTATGGCATTGAACAGAAGAATCTGGGGATAATAAGCCCCCCGGCCACTGAACTTACGGGAGAGATCATGCAGGGTATCCCCCTTTTTAATCTGGATTTCCTCCACAAGAATACCATTCTGTGCGGCGGGCTGCTGGCCGGCGGCGAACGGCTGGGGTGTGTAGAGGTACTGCTGGCTCCAGGCGGGCAGAGCTGCACAGAGTAAGGAGGCAATGATGATTGCGGAGCGGATGCGTGGTGTCATGTCAGTACCTGTTCCCCAGCTGGTCTTCGTATGTCAGAATGTTTTTGACCTGAATGGCGGTGCCGACGCCGGTGCCTGGCTTAACCCTGAATGAAACCGTGATAGTACGCTTTTCACCGGCTCCCATCTCCTTGAAGCGCCAGAAGAGGGATCCGTTGCTGGACGTACTTGAAGCCGGGTCTGCAGCGATCAGCTCCAGCTGTTCCGGCCAGCGGCTCTGAAGCTCCACAAGTCGGGCAAGATTGGAACCGCTGTTGGTGATGGTCAGATCGAATGAAGCAATGTCTCCCGGTTTAAGACGCCCATTGGTGCTGGTCATGGCCATCTTCAGGGCCGGCCTCGAATAGGTCAGCTGCGTTGTTCCGGTTGCTAAGCGGGTGACGGTGCCTTCAGGAGCAAACGATAGCTGAACGCTCCCCTGGCTGTTGTCAGCGGCACCGGCAGGCGTTTTGATCTCAATGCCGATACTCGCTTCTTCCCGGGGCGCAAGCAGAGCTGTTTCGATGATGACCGGCTCACCGGCCTGGCGCACCCCGTCACGATTGAGGTCGCTGAAAATAACAACGTCCTTGACGCCGGCGAGGATCGGGGTGATCGTGAACTTTTCCCGGATATTGCCGGTGTTGGTGACGACATAGGGAACGGTAAGCGTCTGTCCCGGTATTGCCAGAAGGCGCTCCGAACCGGCGCGAACGCTAATGCTATGCTGCGGCTCAACATAGGCCATGTTTGAAACAAAGACGGTAGTGGTTTTGAGCGGGTTGTTGATCAGCTCAGCACGGGTTGACAGTTCCTGCCCGGCTGTTGAACCGTCCTTGAGCTGGAAGGCGACCACAAGTTCCCGGCTCTCTCCTGATTTAACCCTCACTCCGTCCAATACGAGCGCGGACTTCATCTCCTGTCTGAATCCGGCGGCAGCGAAGTCAACCGGTTCAAGCTGGGGTGGAAAGTTGAGGCGGAGCGTTACTTCTTCGGCGGCGGCTGAGCCGACATTAAGTATGTCTATACGATATGCCAGTTTATCTCCCGGCAGCAGTTTGGTTTTCTCCGTGCGCAGGAGTGTCCGGAGGAGCGGAGCGGAGGTTACCAGCCGGACTTCACGCGACTGCCCGGTTTCCGGGCTTTGTCGTGAAGCGGCTTTGACCGTATGCGTAAAGCGCAGGCCATCGGCACTGCCGGGTGGAACGGTAAGGGAGAAGAGCCCTTTGAAGGATTCACCCGGTGAAAGCTCGGGGGTCTGGCTGATTGCCGAACCTGCTGCGGCTGCAGCAGCAAAGTACGTTTTGAAATCAGCAGGGAACGCCGACTCAAGATAGAAGGAGTCTTTGCCGTTGCCGCGGTTGATTATCTCAAACGGAATCGCAGCGGAATGTCCGGCGGAGGCGGAATCGAGGCGGGGAGTAAGGTTGAACTCAAAGGACGACAGCTGGGTGACTTCAAAGCTGAGTGTCTGGGCACTTTCCGGGAGAAGTGCATCGGGTGCCTGCTGAGCGGCTGCAGGAGTGACCCCAAGCTCACGGAGTTTCGAGGCGGCAGTTACTGCCGCCGCAGACGCGGGGTATTTTTCGATGACGTTTTTATACTGCTCAATTGCTTTTTCGCGATAGACACGCTGAGCAGCGGCATTTTTTTCCTCGGTCCGGTTTGGCACCGGCCGGCGGGTTTGTTCTGTTTTGGCAGCTGCTGCGGGGGGTGATGCAACCGCTGCCGGCACCGTAACTCCGGACTTTTCCGTCGAGGCAGCGTCTTTTTGCTCCAGCCCGGCTTTAACAGTGGCCGTCAGTTTCGGCGCTTCGGCTTTGACGACTATCTGCTCCTGCTCTTTTTTTTCGGCGTTCAGAGGGGGCTGGGGGGGAGCTGGGGATGTACCCGCCGGCAGTGTTTCTCCTTTTTCATAGCGGGCCAGCAGAGCGAGGTGTTCCGCTTCAACAGTTTTTCCGAGCGGGTTGCCGGGGAACTCTTTGAAAAACTGGGAGAGATTGCGGGCCGCTTCCTGCTGGTTGCCGGTTTTGAAATAGGCCCGGGAGAGCCAGAACAGCGCCATATCCCTGAGCGGAGTATCCGGCTTTTTTTGCAGGACTTCGTTTATTTTTCCGATTGCGGCGGCGTAGTCCTTCTGCTGGAAGGCATTAAATCCGGCGATGAAAACCTGAGAGTCATCCACCTCCTGGCATAAGGCCGGCAGTGCTGTCAGGGTTGAAACCACGACCAGAGAGACCAATAACCGGACGAGTAGACTGCGGTATAACTTCAATGATATCAAGGTAAATGACCTCTTTGGGCAGCTACTCCCCGCACGTCATGCAGGGAGTAGCTAGAATCGGCAGTAAAATGCTCCTTTCGTAGCACTTCTCTTTAGCATTGTCAATGAAAGAAACGCTATGCCAATATGGTGGAAACCGTGAGAGCGTGCGGCTTTACACGGTGTTAACGGTAAAAGCCGAGCCCTCCGTGTCAGCGAATACTGTCTTCCGGATACGCTCCGATTTTGTGGATTGACACGTCGGCGCCGTTATACTCATCGTCCTGGTCAAGGCGGATTCCTACACTCTTACTCAGGACTCCATAAACAACGAAACTGCTGACCAGGGCAAACAGTACGGCGAGGAGGCTCCCGCCCAGTTGGGAAAGGAAGCTGACTCCCCCCATCCCGCCCAGAAACTTCTGGCCGAAAATACCGGCGGCAATCCCGCCCCAGGTGCCGATTATACCGTGTAGCGGCCATACTCCCAGGACATCATCGATTTTGAGTTTCTCCTGCTCCATGTGGAAGCCGTAAACAAAAATCACCGACGCGATGCAGCCGACCGCGAATGCCCCCAGCGGGTGCATAATGTCGCTGCCGGCGCAGACGGCAATCAGTCCGGCCAGGGCACCGTTGTGAATAAAGCCGGGGTCGTTCTTGCCGGCCACCAGCGCCGCGATAACGCCGCCAACCATTGCCATCAGCGAGTTAACCGCCACCAGACCGGATATCTTTTCCAGGTTTCCGGCGCTCATGACATTGAAACCGAACCACCCGACCGCCAGAATCCATGATCCGAGTCCCAGAAACGGGATGTTGCTGACCGGGATAGCGTGGGATTTGCCGCGCACATACCGCCCCATGCGCGGCCCGAGGATAATAACCGCCGGCAGGGCGATCCAGCCGCCGATGGAATGAACGACAACAGAGCCGGCATAGTCGTGGAACGGAGCCCCGCCGATTGATTGGAACAGAGCCTGCACCCGCGAGGCGTTTTGTCCCCAGACGATCGATTCAAATAACGGGTAGGAAATACCGGCAAAGATAGCGCCTGCGGTTACCTGCGGCCAGAACTTGGCACGCTCGGCGATACCGCCGGAAATAATGGCGGGAATACAGGCGGCAAAACAGAGCAGGAAGAAGAAGTGGACCAGATCGTACCCCTGGGTTGTGCCGAGCAGCTCCTCTGCGGGCCGTAAAAAAGAGATGCCGTAGGAGATCGGGAAGCCGACCAGGAAGTACACTACCGTTGAGACGGACCAATCGGTGAGAATTTTTACCAGTGCGTTCACCTGGTTTTTTTTGCGCACTGTGCCAACTTCAAGGAAGGCAAAGCCGGCATGCATCGCAAAAACCATTATAGCACCCAGCAGAAGAAACAGAACGTCGGCACTACCCTTCAGACCTGTCATCGTTGACATGGTTTCCATACAGAATTACCCCCGTTGGTGTCTGTTGCCCGTCATTGGGCCGTTTCGGCCTGTGCAAGAAAATGGCCAATCGTATTTTGTCTGTAACATGCTTAATTTGCAGGATACCTCTGATCTGCCGTGCACCACCACTGCCTTAAAAAACGGCAGATGCCGCATAATGGTGCAGTCACCAGCCGACGAAGCCTCTTCCCATTACGGTTACAAACAGGTAGGATTGCGATCATGAGTCTCGATGAAAAAATACAGCAATTTCCGGCTTCGCCCGGAGTTTACCTGATGCACGACGGTGACGGTACCATCATCTATGTCGGCAAGGCCCGCAGTCTGCGGCAGCGGGTGCGCTCGTACTTCAGCTCATCGGGCGACTCGCGCTATCACGTCAAATTCCTGATGGCCAAAGTTGTCGACATCGAAATCATGCTGACCGATACTGAAAAGGAAGCGCTGCTGCTGGAGAATACCCTTATCAAGCAGCATAATCCCCGTTACAACCTGAACCTCAAGGATGACAAAACCTACTTTTCACTGCGCATAGACCCCCATGATGAGTTTGCGCGCTTTACCATTGTCCGCAAACGCCCGTGCGACGGAGCCCGCTATTTCGGCCCCTACTCCTCCGGTGCGGCGGCCCGGGAGGTGCTCAGGCAGATGACACGCATGTTTCCGCTGCGTCACTACCCGCTCTCCGCCTGCATGTCCCGCACTCGTCCCTGCCTGTACCACCAGATCGGTCAGTGCAGTGCTCCGTGCCATGGCCAGATTACGCCGGAAGCATACGCGGTGCTGGTGAGCGGGGCGATGCTTTTCCTTGAGGGAAAAGGGCGGCAGTTGATAGCTGAATTCAAGCGGCGGATGAGTGATGCTTCGGAGCACCTGCTCTATGAAGAGGCAGCTCGATGGCGAAACCTGCTCCGCTCTATTGAAACAACGGTCGAAAAACAGAAGGTTGTGCTGAGCGGTGGAGATTGCGATGTGCTCGGTTTCTACCGTGACGGTGAGCGGATCGAGTTGGCGCTGCTGTTTATCCGCGCCGGTGTCCTCTCCGGGAGCCGCCTCTTCAGCGTCGTCTGGGAGCTGGATGACGCTGCTGCAATTTCAGGCTTTCTTCAGCAATACTACGCCGGGTCGGTGTATATTCCAGAGGAGATTCTCCTGCCGCTTGCTATCGAAGATGGCAGGGCGTTGGCAGAATTGCTCGGTGACCTGAAAGGGAGCAAGGTTACCCTCCACCTTCCCCTGCGCGGCACAAAACGGGAGCTGGTTGTCCTGGCCGGCAGGAACGCCATGACCGCCTATCGGGACCGTGATGAGAAGGCGGCGGCAGTCGAGGCGGTGCTGGCTGATCTCTGCAAGCGGCTCCAGTTGGCCCGGCTGCCGCAGCGGATAGAGTGCTATGACATCTCCACCATTCAAGGGCGCTTCTCGGTGGGGAGCTGCGTTGTGTACACGGCCGGAAAAGCGGATCGGAACAACTACCGTCACTATCGCATCCGAACGGTAGAAGGGCAGGATGATTTTGCCATGCTGCGGGAAGTGTTTTTGCGCCGGTTCAGGGTCGAGGAGGGGGGAAATGCGGTGCTGCCCGATCTTGTGGTCGTTGATGGCGGGATCGGCCAGTTGAACGCTGTGCAGGAAATAGTGGCCGAACTTGGACTGACGGGGCGTTTTGATCTGGTTTCGCTGGCCAAGAGTCGGGTACTGCATGATGCTGCTGCGCACGATGTCCAGAGGAGTGATGAACGGGTGTTTCTGCCCGGGAGAAAAAACCCGGTGGTGCTGCGTCAGAATTCTGCAGCGTTACTGTTGCTGGCGGCGATCCGGAATGAGGCGCACCGTTTTGCCATCGGCTATCACCGGAAGCTGAGGGGGAAAGAGGGGATTGCCTCGGCACTGGACGGCATTGCCGGGATCGGCCCCAAACGCCGCACCGAACTGCTGAAATATTTCGGCAGTCTCCCGCGTCTCACCGAAGCAGCTCCGGAGGAAATCATGACGGTCCCGGGTATAAACCGGACAACGGCAGAGGCCGTATGGAGAGGCCTGCACCATGACTGAGACAAAAGCGCCGCTTGACCTGTTGGTCATCCTCGGGGCGACCGCCTCCGGCAAGACGCGCCTGGCGGTGGCTCTGGCTGAGGAATATGGCGGAGAAATCATTTCCGCCGACTCGCGCCAGGTCTTCCGGGGCATGGATATCGGCAGCGGCAAGGATCTCCACGAGTATGGCGGGGTGCCGTATCACCTGATCGATATTCTGGACGCCGGCAGGGAGTTCAGTGTTTTTGATTTTCAGCGCGGTTTTCTGACTGCTGTTGCAGAAATCGCCGCCCGGGGAGCGTTGCCGATTCTGTGCGGCGGCAGCGGCATGTATCTGGATGCCGCCCTGCGCGGGTACCGCATGGTCGAAGTGCCGTTTAACCCCGGTCTGCGGGCGGAGCTGGCTGTCAAAGCCGATGCCGAGCTGGTGGAGGAGCTGCGGTGCCTCAAACCGGACCAGCATAACAGTACCGACCTTCTGGACCGGGAGCGTACCATCAGGGCGATAGAAATTGCCCGGGGAGAGGCGGAAAACGGTCCACCCTGTGAAACTCCCCCCCTTAACCCGGCCGTTATCGGGATCCGGTGGGAGCGTGAAGTGCTGCGCCGGCGTATAACCAGCCGCCTGCAGGAGCGCATTGACAACGGCATGATCGCAGAGGTGGAGCGCCTGCACGACGGCGGCATATCATGGGAACGGCTTGACTACTATGGACTTGAGTACCGCTACGTGGGGGCGTACCTCCGGGGCGATATGGACAGAAACAATCTGATCCAGGGGCTGAGCAGCGCGATCCATAATTTTGCCAAACGGCAGGGGAACTGGTTCAGGCGGATGGAGCGCCATGGTGTGATGATTCACTGGATTGACGGTGCCGGCAACCTGACGGAGCAGGCGCGGGGCATAATCCGTGACGGGTATCTGGCGGGTACTGAATGGAAACTCTGAAAAAATGTTAAATCATAATTTAATTTACTTGACATGGATTGTACGGTGCTGGTAAGTTACCAAAAATTCGGATATTTCCGGATAAATCATTTAGAAGAATCAGGAGAAGTAAGCACATGGTAAACGGAACAGTAAAATGGTTTAATGACAGCAAGGGTTTTGGATTTCTTGAGCAGGAAGGTGGCGAGGATGTATTCTGCCACTTCTCCGCAATCGCAGGCGAAGGTTTCAAATCCCTTGCAGAAGGCGATAGAGTAACTTTTGAAGTAACAAAGGGTCCGAAA
>CAIOXL010000197.1 GCA_903862245.1 uncultured Geobacteraceae bacterium
ATAAACTCTAAATTATATGTCAGCAATAACGGTATAGTTGCCATTGCCATGGGCGGTGTGGCAGCCATGTTCATCAGCACGGCATTCTTCAGCCGCTGTGTCAGCGCCCCGCTTGGTCTGCTGACAAAATCAATGCGGCTCCTTGAGCAGGGAAATTCAAACGCCAAGCTGCAGATCAACGGCAGTCGGGAAATGAAAGAACTGTCGGACAGTTTCAACCTCATGGTTGACCGGGTTATGCAGCTGGTGGACAGTACCGCCGAGCAGATTTTTGAACTTGCCCAGTCACAGGAACGGGTGGAGCATACGGCAAAACTGTACGCTCTCAACAGGGAACTGGAAAAATCTCTGGCGGATGTCCGCCTCCTTAATGTCAAGCAGGAGTCCATCTATCTTAATGTTCTCAACGCCCTGGTCAGCACGATCGAAGCCAGCGACCCGTACACCCACGGTCATTCGGCGCGCGTCACACGCTACAGTCTGGCGCTCGCCGGCAGTATCGGTCTTCCCCCCGAGCGGGTCAATATCCTTGAACAGGCGGCCATCCTGCATGACATCGGTAAAATAGGAATTGATAAAAGTATACTCCATAATCCGGGGCGCCTGAGTGGAGAAGAGCTTGAAATCATGCGGCAGCATCCGGTCATCGCCACGAATATCCTCAGGCATGTCGACCATCTGGCCGATGTGCAGGATTGCGTCGTCAAGCATCATGAACGGTTCGACGGCACGGGCTATCCATACGGCATCGGCGGGAGTGATCTGCCGATAGAAGCGCGCATCATGGCCATTGCCGACACATTTGATGCCATGATATCCCACCGGCCGTACCGGAAGGGGCTGCCGCTTGAAGCTGCCATACAGGAACTGTCAGACAATGCCGGGAGCCAGTTTGACCCTGAACTGGTGGGGCATTTTATCGGCCTGCTCCGGGCCGGCGAGCTGACGACCATACCGGGAGAATACCAGGCCGGACCGGACGTCAACCGACACCGATAACCGCTTTCCCGCCGGTCCGACATGCTGCCGGGGAGCATTCCAAAATTTTGAGTAGCTGTGCCGGTGACATTCAGTTCTGTTGAACTGCGGCACCGCTAACGGGGGGAACCTGACAATGAGGAACATAAAGATAGGAACCCGGCTTGCTGCCGGTTTTTTTGTGATACTGCTGATGCTGGTCGTCAATGCGGCCAGCAGCTATTTTAACGTGGGGAGGCTCAACGGTGCGATCCATGAGATGACTCAGGAAAAATGGTCCAGCAGCGAGTTGGTGAATGACCTGAAAGACAGTATGGAGGAGGTCTCCCTGTCTGCAGCCACGATGATGCTGATAACAGACGCTGCCGCCAGGAATACGGAAACGGTCCGAATCGCCGAGTTACTGAAAACTATCGATCTGGACATTGAAAAGTTCGGTAAAACAGCGCATTCGGAAAAAGAGATGAAGCTTGTCGGTGCAGTAAAGGCCAGTCGTGATACCTACCGGGAGCGGCTTAACACATTTCTGGGGCTGAACCATGCCGGCAGGGAAAAGGAGGCGGCAGCCCTTCTTCTTGGCCCACTCACCGCCGCCAAAAAAACCGCCGAAAGTGATGTGGATAAAATGCACCTGTACCTGGACCGTGAGGTGAAGAGGGTCGGTGCCGAATGCAGCACGATAGCCGGTACAACCAACACCGTGACACTGATATTGGGTCTAGGAGTCTGTCGGACTTGCGATTTTGCCTAAACTGACCCTGTCTGCAATTTTTATCTATGAGGATGAGATCGAACCGTCAATATTTCTGTCTGGTC
>CAIOXL010000198.1 GCA_903862245.1 uncultured Geobacteraceae bacterium
CGTGCTGCCCATAAGTATTTACCTTGGGAAAAATGAGGAAGGACTTGGAAAGTGGTTTTATTGGTCGGCCGCTGCTCTTTTTACTTACGGAGTTGTCTACAGCGGTTCTCGAGGCGGTTTTCTCGGTCTGGCGGCTGTGGCTGCAGCCTGCTGGGTGTATTCCAGGCATAAGTTTAGAGCGCTTACGGTCATAGCCATAATTGCTGCGGTGGCCTGGACTTTTGCATCTCCTGCCACCAAAGAAAGAGTCAGTGGAATTGATTTTGACAGCGTTGACAAGGATACCGGTAAAGACCGGGTTGAGCTTTGGAAGAACGGTTGGCGGGCTTTTCTGGCCAACCCGGTAATTGGTGTCGGCCAGGGCAATATGCCTATAGTTATGGAGAAGTACCAGTATGCTGCGGCCGATGGGGAAAGTTTCTGGAAACGCGGGTTATGGGGCAGGTCAATCCATTCGGTCTATTTTACACTGTTATCCGAGCTTGGACTTGCGGGAGTACTTCTCTTTGGCTTGATGCTCAAGCAGTTCCTGAACACCTACCGCAGAATAAATTCATTGTGCGATAACTCACAACCTTCTGCTGCCTCCTTTAAAGCCAAAAACCTGAATACAGCCCTCCTGATCAGTGTATTTGCTTTTCTGGTGTCCGGCACCTTTCTCTCTGCGTTCTATTATCCGCTGTTCTGGAACGTTTCTGCACTGATAGTGGTACTTTTTCTAAGGGTTTCCGAAGAGGTCATTGTCGACAACCAACTGGTATCTGTTACGTGAGGTTCCTGTTTATGGTTGATCCTCAGGCACCGTTTATAGAGCGAATTATTCGGATGCGGTTCTTTTCAGTATTACGAACTCTTTCAATATTATAGAGCGTCTAAAGAGGCCACACATGCTGACAGATAATCCGGTAGTACCGATGATACTGGTTGTTGAGGACGACGAAAACCATGCTGATCTGATTCGTCGCTCTTTGGGGAGGGCTTTGGACGAGTACCGCCTGGAGCGTGTCGGTACCCTGGGTGCTGCCCGAAGTATTATGGATCAACAGCTTCCGGACCTTGTTCTGGCCGATTTTCGACTGCCGGACGGAGAGGGGAGTGAACTGCTGACAACGGCGAAGGGGATATGCCCGGTGGTTCTGATGACATCACAAGGGAATGAACAGCTTGCCGTGGACATCTTGAAGGGGGGCGCGCAGGATTACGTCGCCAAGTCTCCGGCGGCATTTGCCGCAATGCCGCGCGTTGTGCAGCGAATTCTGCATGAATGGGTTTTGATTCAGGGCAAAAAACGGGCCGAGGAGTTGCTGAAGGTACACCAAATCAATCTTGAATTGCAAAACAAGGAGCTGCTCCGAGTCCAGGCGGAATTGGAACTGTTACATAAATCGCTGGAAGCCCGAGTTGCGGAGATGGTTGCCGACCTGCGGCGCAAGGATCTGGCGCTGATCCAGCAGAATCGCCAGGCAGCCATGGGGGAAATGATTGGCCATATTGCCCACCAGTGGCGCCAGCCGCTTAATACCATCTCCCTGATCGTGCAGAATGTGCAGGGAGAATTTGATTCCGGCACTCTCACCGGTGATGACGTACACCACGACGTCCACGAAATAATGGAAATACTGCTGCATATGTCGCGCACCATTGATGACTTCCGTAATTTTTTCCGGGAGGACAAGGAAAAATGCCCGTTTTTACTCAGCACGGCGGTCAGCAGTGCTCTGGCACTGGTTTCTGCAAGTCTGAAAAACAACAACATCCGGGTGGAGATCGCTGGTGACACCACCGTAACCGCCACCGGCTACCAGAACGAATACGCCCAGGTGCTGCTCAATATACTCTCCAATTCGCGTGACGCCGGCATTGAACATTCAGTGTCAGAGCCCCTTATCTCCGTTAGTATTGTTCAGGAGAACGGGAGTGCCGTGCTCTATATCCGGGACAATTGCGGCGGTATCCCGGACGATATCCTGCCGAAGATATTCGACCCCTATTTCACCACCCGTGGCCTGGACAAAGGCACCGGCGTCGGGTTGCACATGTCCCGGACAATTATTGAACAAAATATGGGGGGGCGATTATCGGCCCGCAACGTGGATGGCGGTGCGGAGTTCCGCATTGAGGTGCCGTCTTGATGCTGTGCATGGGAGACTTCAAATTGGAGGCGATATGTTCAAATCACTCTTTCTTATACTCATGGTGCAGCTTGCCGGAATTTCTACCGCATGGTCAGCCGAGCCGCTCAGAATCTCGCTGTCGCAAACGCCGCTGTCACTCCCGTTCTACGTCGCCGAGAGTCAGGGCTATTTTTCGGCCGAAGGGGTGACGGTCAGGATCAACAACGTTATCGGGGGGCACCGCTCCCTCCAGCAGGTTCTGGAGGGAGCGGCCGACCTTGCGACCTCGTCGGAAGCGGTGGTGGTGAATAACAGCTTTCAGCATAAAAATTATGCCGTTATCGCCACGTTTGTTTCCAGCGATAACGACACGAAGATCGTCACCCGAGCCGACGCAGGAATAAACCGCCCCCGGCAGCTGGCGGGAAAACGGGTCGGTACGGTGGTCGGGGCCTCCTGCCACTACTACCTCGACACGTTGCTCCTGTTGAATGGCGTCGATCCCAAGACGGTGCAGCTGCAAAATCTTCAGCCCGAAGCGATGGCCGAGGCGTTACGGAAGGGAGACGTGGATGCCATAGCAATCTGGGAACCCTTTCCTTACCTGGCCCTCAAGGGTGTGCCGGGCGCAAGGGTTCTGGGAAAATCCAACGTCTATAAAATGACCTTTAACCTCATCGTGCATAAAAAACACCTTGGCGGGCGTGATGATGAACTGGTCAAGATACTTCGAGCCCTGAACCGCGCCCAGCAGTTCATCAACAGCCAACCGCAGAAAGCCCAGGCCATACTCCGCGATCGACTCAAGCTCGATCAGGCGTTTGTCGATTGGATCTGGCCGATCTACAACTATCGCCTCACCCTTGACCAGTCACTCATTACGACTATGGAAGCCCAGTTCCGCTGGGCTCTGCAAGCGGGAGTCGCCAAGGGCGAACGAGCCCCGAATTATCTCAACTTCATCTACCCGGGTCCGCTTTACACGGTTCGCCCGGTTGGTGTCACTATTATACGGTGATTCATGCGCATCAAAACTCTGCTTCAAACATTCATTTTAATTGTCCTGTTGACGGTGCTGGGAAGTGTCGCCGCTAATTGGGTCATGTCGGCCAAACTTGCCGCTGTTTCCCATGCGCAGGAACGGGCGCAGACCGTCGCCCGCGACGTCATGCAGCTGCTGGTGCTCTCCCATGATTATTCGCTGCATGCCGAAGAGAGGGCAGAGCAACAGTGGCGGTCACTGCATGCTTCAATCGTCGGCACACTGGAAGCCGGAAGGGGCGATGCCGTGCCTGTGCCGCCTGAAGCGGTTGTCGAGGCAATGAAATTGCCTGATATATTTCAGCAAATGGGCACGGCTGATTCCAGCCATGGCGGCCTGCGAGACCGTCAAAAACAGTTACTGTTCGATCAATTGCTCATGGGTACCCAGATTCTTGCCGACTCGGTGCATGGGTGGAACCATGCATCTGCCGACTACCGAGATACAATCGAGCGGGAGATCCGTTCAGTCACCCTGGTCATATTTTTCGTGGAATTCCTGATTTTACTATTCATTTCAATGTTGATTTACCGCCGCGTATTGCAGCCATTGTCAAATCTCCATCAGGCGGTACAGGCTGCTGCCAGGGGGGACCTGACGGAGCGCTGTGCAATTACGACCAACGATGAATTCGGAGCGTTTTCTCGAACATTTGATGCAATGGCGGTGGATCTTGTTTCCGAGCTGCGGCGGGAAATAACCGCGCGCACGCAGACGGAACAGGCACTGCAGGAGGCCAATGCCTTTCTCCAGAATCTGATCGACCATGCCAATGCGCCGATCATTGTCTGGGACCCGCAATTTCGCATCACGCGCTTCAACCACGCCTTTGAGTCCCTGAGCGGACGCAGCGAAGCGGAAGTCATCGGGAAATCGCTGAAAATTCTTTTTCCCCCCCTGCGTGCCGCGCGGTCGATGGAGCTGATTCGTAATGCGTCATCCGGCGAGAGGTGGGAGACGGTCGAGATCAAAATTTTGCATCGGGACAAATCGGAACGGACGGTGGAATGGAATTCGGCAACACTGTTTGCGCAGGATGGTCAAACGCTGATTGCCACTATCGCCCAGGGGCATGACGTAACGGTGCGCAAACAGTTTGAACGCAAGCTGCAGGAGAAGAACACCGAACTGGAGCGTTTCGCCTACACCGTATCGCACGATCTGAAAAGTCCGCTGATCACCATCCAGTCTTACGCCGGCTTGATAGCGAAGGATATGGAGGCGGGCGAGTTTGAGCGTGCCCGGGATGACCTCAGGAGGATAGAGGGTGCTGCGGACAAGATGACCGCACTGCTGGCCGATCTTTTGCTGTTTTCCCGTGCCGGCAGGATAATGGACGAACCTGCCCAGGTGGATATGAACCGGCTGGTCGGAGAAGTACTGGCGCAGCTGGCAGGATCAGTCGGTGAGCGGCAGGTTGAGGTCGTGGTGCAGTCGGATCTTCCCCCTGTATTTGGCGACGAGAGGCGAATCGCGGAGGTTGTACAGAACCTGCTTGAAAATGCCATCAAATACAGGGGAGATCGTGCCGCGCCCCGCATAGAGATCGGCACACGGCAGGAGGGCAGCGAGCGGGTCTTCTTCGTCAAGGACAACGGCAAGGGCATTGCCCCCCGCTTCCATGAACAGGTCTTCGGCCTGTTTAACAAGCTGGACGCCGGCAGTGACGGCACCGGAGTCGGACTGGCGCTGGTGAAAAGGATTGTCGAGGCTCATGACGGCAGGGTGTGGGTGGAATCGGATGGGGAGGGGCTGGGGAGTTGTTTCTGTTTTACGCTGCCTTTGATGGGTGAGGAGTGAGTGGAGAGGGTGACGCGAGAAAAACGCCTGGCTGCTGATGCCAGAGGGGTTGCTGGCAGCGCTGGAGCGGTGGATGAATGGATAAAAACGGCAGTATTGGGAATAGACATATGAATGATGCAGCCCACAGAGATGAATCAAATACGCCCAGTCTGTTTTATCGTCGTCTATCCGTCTGGATAGGTCTGGTGGTCTCTCTTGCACTTACTGTCACAGTGGCTCTGTATTTAAAGAAAATCGTTGATGCCAGCGTCAGGCGGGAATTCCTCTATGAATGCAACGAGGTTAAAGCGAAAATTATCGAGCGGCTTGCCGTCCATGCCCGCATACTGCGAAGCGGTGCCTCTTTTTTTGACGCATCAGCATCGGTACAACGGAAAGACTGGCATATCTTCGCAGGTCGCCAGAAGCTGGAGCAGCAGCTTCCCGGTTTGCAGGGGATCGGTTTCTCGCTGCTGATACCAAAAGAGCGGCTTGCCCGGCACATTCAACAAATCCGCAGCGAAGGTTTTTCGGACTATCAGGTGAAACCGACGGGTGATCGGGAAATATATTCAGCGATTATTTACCTTGAACCGTTCTCCGCACGCAATTTGAGCGCGTTTGGCTATGATATGCTTTCTGAACCGGTGCGGCGCGCCGCCATGGAGCAGGCGCGTGACACGGACAGTGCAGTCCTGTCCGGCAAGGTTGTGCTGGTGCAGGAATCCGCTGTCGATGTTCAGGCCGGTACGCTGATGTATGTGCCGGTGTATAAAAAGGGGATGCCGACCAGCTCCGTCGAAGAGCGCCGCGCCGCCATTTATGGCTGGGTCTACATCCCCTGTCGGATGAACGACCTGATTGAGGGTGTTCTCGTTGCTTCAGGCATCCACAAAGAAAAAATCCCTGATTTCAAGGTGTATGATGGCGATCAACGCTCCGTCTCAACTCTGCTCTATGAATATCGCAAGGTTCCGCTCAACGGTTCAGAATCGGCGTCCCGCCCTGCCACGCAGATTCCGGTCTACTTCAACGGGCACCGCTGGACACTGCTCTTCACCCAGACAAGGGTCTCTCCATTTTCGACCGCTTATTTAAGTGTCTGGCTTGCTTTGGCCGCCGGTTTGACGTTCACCCTGCTGCTGAATGCCATGCATCACTCTTTGATAACCCGTATCGAAGCGCAACGGATCACCGGACAGCTTGCCGCAGATTTGCAGAAAAGCGAAGAGCGCTATTCCATAACGCTTACTGCGGTCAATGACGGCATCTGGGACTGGCATGTGCCAAGCGGCGACGCGTTCTTCAGTCCGGTTTACTACTCATTGCTCGGGTATGATGACAGAGAGTTTCCGGGCAATTATACCGCATGGCGGGATCTGGTCCATCCGGAAGATCTTGAGCGTGTCGAACGTGACCTGCAACGGTCTGTTGAGACCGGCAAAGGCTTTGAGGTTGCACTCCGGATGAGGATGAAATCAGGAGAATGGTTGTGGGTGTCCACACGGGGCAAAACTGCAGAACGGGATAGCGATGGGAAAGCGGTGCGCATGGTCGGCACGCTGAGTGATATCACCGACCGCAAGATTGCTGAACAACTACTGTACAACAAGAACGCTGAACTGGAGCGTTTTGCCTACACTATTTCGCACGATCTGAAAAGCCCGCTGATCACTATCCAGTCCTATGCCGTCATAATATCGAAGGATATGGACACGGGCAGGTTTGAGCGGGCCCGGGCCGATCTCAGGAGAATTGAGGGTGCTGCGGTCAAGATGACCGCTCTACTGGAAGATCTGCTGGCGCTATCCCGCGCCGGCATGAAAATGAAAGAACCTGCACCGGTGGATATGAACCGGCTGGTGAAAGATGTTCTGACGCAGATGGAAGGGCTGGTCACGGAAAGTCATGCTACGGTTATGGTGCAACCGGGGCTTCCGCCTGTCGTTGGCGATCGTAGGCGAATCGCGGAGGTTGTGCAGAACCTGCTTGAAAATGCCATCAAATACATGGGGGATCAAGCAGCGCCCCGCATAGAGATGGGCATACGGCAGGACGGCAACGAGCGGGTCTTCTTCGTCAGGGACAACGGCAAGGGTATTGCCCCCCGCTTCCATGAAACGGTCTTCGACCTGTTCAGTAAGCTGGACGCCGACAGTAACGGTACCGGAGTCGGACTGGCTCTGGTCAAGCAGATTGTCGAGATGCATGGAGGCAGGGTGTGGGTGGAGTCGGGAGGGGAGGGGAAGGGGAGCCGGTTTTGTTTTACAATAAAGGAGGGAATCAATGAAAGGTGAACCGTTGACGGTCTTGCTGGTAGAGGACAATCGGGATCATGCCGAATTGATCATGCGCACTTTGGAGGAATTTCAGGTGGCAAACGCTATCACCCATTTAGTGGATGGTCAGTCAGCGCTTGATTATCTGCATGGGATCGGTGTGTATGCCGACCGGGAGAACTATCCAATGCCGCACTTGATACTGCTGGACCTGCACCTTCCGAATGTAAACGGGCTGGATGTACTCAAGGAAGTTAAATGTGATGAAGCCCTCCGGTTCATTCCGGTGGTGGTCCTGACCACCTCGGATGCCGAGCGGGATGTAATAAAGGCCTACGGATATCACGCCAACAGCTATGTGACCAAGCCGGTAAAATTTGACGATTTCAGCAAGCTTCTGAAAGATCTGGGATTCTACTGGCTTGCCTGGAACAAGCACCCGTGGTGATAATTCCAATGTGCAATCATAATCAGACCGGAATGTAGGGAACCAGCAAACAGTGGAGAATGCGATGTTTGATCTTCGGGGCAGGTCCAAATCTATTCTAGCCCGCACTGTGTATCATTCAGGTCTTTTTACTGCCCGATTGGCCAGAGTACGGAAAGACAGGTTCCTGGCTCTCATGTATCACCGGGTAATTCCTCGAAACGAAGGGGGCAGGTTCCTGCAGCCCGGAATGTATGTCGAGCCGGAAACCCTTGATCTTCATCTCTGCTTTCTGAAGCGCCATTTCGAGATTCTGCCGGTCAGTACTATGGTGCTGCCCGACATGTCGCAACGAATGGTACACCTGGAAAAACGCGCCTGTTACCTGACGTTCGACGATGGCTGGAGCGACTTTTACCGGTATGCCTTTCCTCTGCTGGTAAAACATCAGGTGCCGGCAGTGGTTTTTCTTCCTACGGGATTTGTCGGGACAACCAACTCATTCTGGACTGATACATTTACCAGCATACTGGAGACGCTTGTCGCGCAGGGGCGTTTTGACGAATTAAGGAGGTATGTGAAGTTCCTGTTGCCACAGGAATATACGGATAGTCTTGCCACCACACCAGAACAGTTCCTTGAACGGGTGATCAACACACTAAAAACAGTGCACACTGGGCGCATTACTCAGTTCCTGAAAACCCTGGGACGGCACTTCAATATTTCACAAATGGCTGCCCGGCGGGATTTTGTGTCCTGGGAGCAGGTCGAGGAAATGCGCAGCTCTGGTTTGGTAACGTTTGGCTCTCACACGGTAAGTCACCGTTTGCTTACCACCTTATCTGAAGATGAAATCGGCATGGAACTGCGTGTTTCGAAGCAGCAGCTGCTGGAAAATGGCGCTGTTGAAAACGGACAAGTTTCCTTTTGCTACCCGAACGGTAACTATAATAAAAGTGCGCTGCGGCAACTGTTGGCCGAAGATTATTCTTTTGCGTTCACCACCAGTAGCGGCTGGAACAGTCCTGACACCCCGGTTTTCGAGTTAAAGAGGGTGGGGCTCCATCAGGAC
>CAIOXL010000199.1 GCA_903862245.1 uncultured Geobacteraceae bacterium
CACCGCTCCCTCCAGCAGGTTCTGGAGGGAGCGGCCGACCTTGCGACCTCGTCGGAAGCGGTGGTGATGAATAACAGTTTTCAGCACAAAAATTATGCCGTTATCGCCACGTTCGTCACCAGCGATAACGACACGAAGATCGTCACCCGAGCCGCTGCCGGAATCAGCCGCCCCCGGCAGCTGGCGGGAAAACGGGTTGGCACGGTGGTTGGTGCTTCCTGCCACTACTATTTCGATACGCTGCTCCTGTTGAATGGCGTCGATCCCAAGACGGTGCGGCTGATCAATCTTCAGCCCGAGGCGATGGCCGAGGCGTTACGGAGCGGAGATGTGGACGCCATAGCAATTTGGGAACCCTTTCCCTACCTGGCCCTTAAGGGTGTGCCGGGCGCCAGGGTTATGGCAAAATCCAATGTCTATAAAATGACCTTCAACCTCATCGTGCATAAAAAACACCTTGGCGGGCGTGATGAGGAGCTGGTCAAGATACTTCGTGCCCTGAGCCGCGCCCAGCAGTTCATCGCGAACCAACCTCAGAAGGCCCAGGCCATACTGCGCGATCGACTCAAGCTCGACCAGGATTTTGTGGATTGGATCTGGCCGATCTACAACTATCGTCTCACCCTCGACCAGTCACTCATTACGACTATGGAAGCCCAGTCCCGCTGGGCCCTGCAGGCGGGAGTCACCAAGGGCGAACGAACCCCGAATTATCTCGACTTCATCTACCCTGGTCCGCTTTACACGGTCCGCCCGGTCTCTGTCACTATCATTCGGTGATTCATGCGCATCAAAACTGTGCTGCAAATATGTATTTTAACTGCCTTGCTGACGGTGTTGGGAAGTGTTGCTGCTAACTGGGTCATGTCGGCCAAGCTGGCCGCAGTCTCGCGTGCGCAGGAACGGGCACAGACCGTTGCCCGCGACGTCACGCAGCTGCTGGTGCTTTCCCATGACTATTTCCTGTATGCCGAAGAGAGGTCAGCACAACAGTGGCGGTCACTGCATGCCTCAATCGTCGGTATTCTGGAAGCTGGAAGGGCAGATGCAGTGCCTGTGCCGCCTGAATCGGTAGTCGAGGTAACAAAATTACCCGAAATATTTCAGCAATTGGTCACCGCTGATTCCAGCCATGGCGGCCTGCGGGGGCGTCAAAAACAGCTGCTGTTTGATCAATTACTGATGGGTACCCAGGTTCTTGCCGACTCGGTGCATGGCTGGAACCATGCATCTGCCGACTACCGCGATAAAATTGAGCGCGAGACCCGTTCTTTCACCACCGTTACATTTTTTGTGGAATTGCTGACTCTGTTTTTCATTTCAATGCTGATATACCGACGCGTATTGCGGCCATTGTCAAGCCTCCATCAGGCGGTCCAGGCTGTTGCGAATGGGGACCTGACGGGGCGCTGCGCAACCACGACCAACGATGAATTCGGAGCGCTTTCTCGAACGTTTGATGCAATGGCGGTGGATCTTGTTTCCGATCTGCGGCGGGAAATATCCGCGCATATGCAGACGGAACAGGCACTGCGGAAGTCCAACGCTTTTCTCCAGAATCTGATCGATCATGCCAATGCACCGATCATTGTCTGGGACCCGGAGCTCCGTATCACGCGTTTCAACCACGCCTTCGAGTCCCTGAGTGGCCGCAGCGAAGCGGAAGTTCTCGGGCAGTCGCTGGAAATTCTTTTTCCCCCCCTGCATGCCGCGCGGTCGATGGAGCTGATTCGTAATGCATCAACCGGTGAACGGTGGGAGACGGTTGAAATCAAGATTTTGCATCGGGACGAATCGGAGCGGACGGTGGAATGGAATTCGGCAACGCTTTTTGCGCTGGATGGTCAGACGCCGATTGCCACAATCGCCCAGGGGAACGACATAACGGTACGCAAACAGTTTGAAAGCAAACTTCAGGAAAAGAACGCGGAACTGGAACGTTTCGCCTACACCGTATCGCACGATCTGAAAAGCCCGCTCATCACCATCCAGTCGTATGCCGGCATGATTGCGAACGATTTGGCGGCGGGCAAGCATAAGCGTGCCCGGGATGATCTCATGAGAATAGAGGGTGCTGCGGACAAGATGACCGCACTGCTGGCTGATCTGTTGCTGCTTTCCCGCGCCGGCAGGGTGATGGACGAACTTGCAGAGGTGGATATGAACCGGCTGGTCATGGATGTGCGGATGCAGTTGGCGGGATCAGTCAGTGAGGGGCAGGTTGAGGTGGTGGTGCAGCCGGATCTTCCCCCGGTTTTTGGCGATTGCAGGCGAATCGCAGAGGTTGTGCAGAACCTGCTTGAAAATGCCATCAAATACATGGGAGATCGCGCAGCGCCCCGCATAGAGATCGGCACGCGGCATGAGGGCAACGAGCCGGTCTTCTTCGTCAAGGACAACGGCAAGGGCATTGCCCCCCGCTTCCATGAAACCATTTTCGGCCTGTTCAACAAACTGGACGTCGGCAGTGACGGCACCGGAGTCGGACTGGCGCTGGTGAAAACTATTGTCGAGGCGCATGGCGGCCGGGTGTGGGTGGAATCGGATGGGGAGGGGATGGGGAGTTGTTTCTGTTTTACGCTGCCTTTGGGAGTGAGGGGTGAGGGGTGAGGAGTGATGCGAGAAAAACATCTGGATGAGGTCACTGGTTCGCCGGATTTTGAACATATCGAATTGTCAGATGTCATTGATGCTCCTGCTCTTCAGGAGATGATGGATGATTTTTATGCCCTTACCGGTGTCGGCGTCGGTATCGTCGATCTCAACGGCAGGGTGCTGGTCGGCACCGGATGGCAGGATGTCTGTGTCAAGTTCCACCGGGCGGTGCCCGAATCCTGTGCATTCTGCCACGAAAGCGACATATATCTTTCCGCCGGAGTTGCTCCGGGAACCTTCAAAACGTACCGCTGCAAAAACAACATGTGGGATATTGCCACCCCGATCATGCTTGGTGAACGGCATGCCGGAAACATTTTTCTGGGGCAGTTCCTGTATGATGACGAAGTCCCGGATTATGACCTGTTCCGTGCTCAGGCGCGGCGCTTCGGGTATGACGAAGCCGCCTATATTGCTGCACTTGACCAGGTGCCTCGCTTTAGCCGCGAAACCGTTCAGACGGCCATGCGGTATTACTCAAAGCTGGCGCAGATGATTTCCCGGTCAAATTACGCCAATGTTGTGCTGAAACATGCAGTGGTGGAACGGAAGCAATTGCAGGAAGCACTGCAAAAGCGGCTTGTTGCCTTAACCCGGCCGCTGGATCAGGCCGCCGGCATCGGCTTTTCCGATCTGTTCAACATTGATGAGCTGCAACGCATTCAGGATGCCTTTGCCGATGCGGTGGGAGTTGCCTCCATAATTACCGATGTTGATGGCATTCCTATCACCAAGCCAAGTAATTTTTGCAGGTTATGCAGTGATATTATCCGGAAGTCGGAGAAAGGGCTGTCAAATTGCATCACGTCTGACCGTGAACTGGGGAGGTGGAATCCATCCGGTCCCGCTGTCCAGCCCTGTATGAGCGGCGGGCTTTGGGATGGCGGAGCAAGTATCACCGTCGGCGGCAGGCATATCGCTAACTGGCTGATTGGGCAGGTGAGGAACGATCAGCTGGACGAAACGAAAATACTGGAATATGCCGATGAGATCGGGGTTGAGCGGGAGTTGTTCCTGCAGGCGCTTGCGGAAGTTCCGGTTATGTCGAAAGAACGGTTTGACAAGATTGCTCTGGCACTCTATCTGCTGGCCAATGAATTGTCCCAGAAGGCGTACCAGAATATTCAGCAGGCCCGCTTTATCGCCGAGCGGCAACAGTATGAAGATGACCTTCAGCAAAAGAACGCAGAGCTGGAGCGCTTCAGCTACACCGTTTCCCACGACCTGAAGAGCCCTGTCATCACTATTAAAGGGTTTGTCGGCACTCTGGAAAAGGATCTTGAAATCGGCAACTATCAACGGATGGCGGGTGACCTGAAGCGGGTCAGTGATGCTGCCGATACGATGAATGACCTGTTGCGCGATCTGCTGGAACTCTCAACCATCGGTCGTCTTGTCAAAGCTCCGGAGTCGGTGGATATGAATCTGCTGGTGGGGAATGTTCTGGTTCAGCTGGCCGGCCCCCTGAAGAACCGCGGTGTTTCGGTCGATGTCCAGCCCGGTCTGCCGACGCTGTTCTGCGACCGGCGGCGCATTGCCGAGGTGGTGCAGAACCTGCTTGAGAATGCCGTCAACAACATGGGTGATCAGGCGGAACCGCAGATCCGGTTTGGAGTGCGGGAAGAGCGGGGTACACAGGTGTTCTTTGTGCAGGACAACGGTATCGGCATTGATGAAAAATATCACCAGGTCATCTTTGATGCCCTCGCGAAAACTACTCACGCCACTTGGGGCATGAAATCGTCGGCTTGAAAATTATCGGGGAAATCCCCA
>CAIOXL010000200.1 GCA_903862245.1 uncultured Geobacteraceae bacterium
ATGATGTTGACCGCTGCGTCCCCAACATTGCTATCGGGGTTTCGAGGCCATTCTGTCGTTGTCAGCGCAACACTCTCATCCCGTTCTCCGTTCCATGTTTCATGAAAGATTGCCACCAGCTCGCAAATCGCCTCACCACGTATACTGAAACCCAAGTCTCGAAAGTTCAGGTTATTGGCTACGCACCCGGCATATTCATCTCCGACGTTGAAGCCCCCCAGAAAAGCCAACGCTCCGTCAACAATGGCCATCTTGCGATGATCACGTTTATCGAATCCGTAAAATCCGCGCTTGAAGGAGGGGATATTAAAAGCAAGCAGCATGACCCCTTGCCTGGAAAGGTTATTGAAATAGGAGGTTGGAGTATCAAGACAGCCGATATAATCGTAAATCAACTTGACTGTAACCCCGCGCTCTACGGCAGCCGCCAGCTCAGTCGCCAGCCTGGTACCAATTTGATCGTGATGAATCAGGTAGTATTCCAGCAGGATGGTATGTTGCGCAGCACGAATGGCGAAAAAAAGCGCATCAAAAAACTGTCGCCCGCCATGGAAAAGTTCGACGCTATTGTGACGGTGGGTGACCGGCAATTCCAGGGGGCGCAACCGTTTCAGCAGACGGATGAACCGGGGCAGTCTTTTTTTTGGTGTAAAGTGATTACTACGCATGGTTTTCCTGTTGCGTTACGCTACCGGTATGACCAACCGCCCGACCGAAACGATCTCTGCTGTCATAACGTCGCCGGCACGTACCTGGCCGACCCCTGCAGGCGTGCCGGTCAGAATGACATCGCCCGGATTGAGTGTGAAGATGCCTGATATATGGGCGATAATCTGCGGAATGCGGTTGATCATGTCGGAGGAGCTGCCATCTTGCCGCCCCTCACCATTGACCGCCAGCTTCAGATTCAAGGCATGGGGATCAGGCACCGCCGCAGCCGGGATAAAGTCGGACAGCGGGCAGGCGGTGTCGAACCCCTTGGCGATATCCCACGGCAATCCCTTGGCTTTGAGCTGATTCTGCACGTCGCGCAGTGTCATATCGATACTCACGCCGTATCCGGCGACATACTGCATGGCATCAGCGGCGGATACATTGCGCGTCTCCGTACCAATTAATACCGCCAATTCCACCTCGTAATGGCACTCCTGCGAGTACGATGGTATCCGTACCGTCTCGCCATCGCCAATCACCGACGAAGCCGGTTTCATGAACAGCACCGGCGCCGCCGGGGTCTCGTTGCCCAGTTCCTTTGCGTGTTCGGCATAGTTGCGCGCCAGACAGACGATCTTGCCGATAGGGAATTGCTGGTCGGTGCCGATTATACCGCGTGTTTTCATATAAACCTCCTTGAGATTACAGAGACTGTGGTAACTTCTAGTTTCAGGAGACAAGTAGCCCACGTTTGCTGTTTGTCAATAGTGGGATAAATTGCACCAAATTCGGCTTTACCTTGAAAGAACGGTAACCCAAGATTTTTGATGTTATATGTTTTGGAAGGAGAAGGTTGCCCCATAATTATTTCAGTTCCACAACAACCGTTCTGACTGTCCCAGCAGATAGCAAAGTATATGCGCTGGTACCTTCAAAAATCTGGTTTCCAGTCCTTCAAACTCGGTCACACCAAAATC
>CAIOXL010000201.1 GCA_903862245.1 uncultured Geobacteraceae bacterium
ATTCCAGCTTGTCATACTTGCTGCAAAGCGGGTTAAGCAGCTCTACAAAGGGGCGCAGCCGCTGACTGAATCCAAAAACAACCGTCAGGTTGTTACGGCACTTCGTGAGATTGCCGCCGGCAAGATCGGTTTTGAAGTCTCAAAAAAACAGCGCGTATAACCTGCCACCCCGGGTGAAGCTGGATTTTTCCGGTTTCACCCTTTTTTTATCCACTCTCCGTACATCCCCTATCTTATCTGTAACAGGCGACGAATAACGTATGATCCGGCTCAATGACATCCTTGATAAGGTTTCAGCGTATAATCCGACGGCAGATCATAATCTGATTCGCAAGGCGTACGTCTACTGTGCCAAGGTCCATCAGGGGCAGACGCGTCTCTCGGGTGAGCCGTATATTATCCATCCGATGGAGGTGGCCGGCCTGCTGGCCGAACTGAAACTGGATGTTCCGAGTATCGTGACCGGCTTTCTGCATGATACCATCGAAGATACCCTGGCAACATCTGATGATCTGACCAGGATGTTCGGCAGTGAAGTAGCGGATCTGGTGGAGGGTGTCACCAAAATAAGCAAGATCAATTTCAAAACCAAGGAAGAGAGCCAGGCTGAAAATTTTCGTAAAATGCTGCTGGCAATGGCCATCGATATTCGCGTCATTCTGGTCAAGCTGGCAGACCGTCTGCACAATATGCGGACTCTTGAGTTCCAGGACGAGACAAAACAGCGGCGTATTGCCCGTGAGACAATGGACATTTACGCCCCTATTGCCAACAGGCTCGGAATTTCATGGGTAAAGGTGGAACTGGAAGATCTCTCGTTTCGCTATTTGCATCCGGAAATATATTTCGATCTGGTAAAAAAGATATCCCAGAAGAAACATGAACGCGAAGCTTTTGTCGAAGAAGCAAAGGCTATTATCTCAGAAAAGCTGTCATTTTATGGTATTCATGGCGAGGTTTCGGGCCGGAGCAAGCACCTCTATTCGATTTACCGCAAAATGGAAAAGCGCAATGTGGAATTCGAAGAAATTTATGATCTGATTGCGGTGCGGATTCTGGTTGAAGATGTTCGTGAGTGTTATGAGGTGCTGGGAGTTATTCATTCGGCATGGAAGCCGATTCCGGGGCGTTTCAAAGACTATATTGCCATGCCCAAGGGGAACATGTATCAATCCCTGCATACGACGGTTATCGGGCCTCAGGGTGACCGGATGGAAGTCCAGATTCGGACGCATGAGATGCACAGTGTTGCCGATGCGGGAATCGCGGCGCACTGGAAATACAAGGAGGGCAAGGGGTATGACGAGAAGAACGTCAAGCGCTTTGCCTGGCTGCGACAGCTTCTTGAATGGCAGCAGGACCTGCAGGATTCAAAAGAGTTTATGGATTCGGTTAAAGTCGAGCTGTTCACGGAAGAAGTCTATGTGTTTACCCCCAAAGGTGATGTAAAGGGGTATCCGAAAGGATCCACACCGATAGATTTTGCCTACAGCGTTCATACGGATGTCGGGCATCGCTGCGTTGGGGCAAAAGTGAACGGTAAGCTGGTGCCGCTCAAGTACGAACTGAAGAACGGTGATATTGTTGAGGTTATTACCTCTCCACACCATACGCCCAGCAAAGATTGGCTCAAAATCGTAAAGAGCTCCCGGGCACGCAATAAGATCAGGGCCTGGATCAAAATTGAAGAACGCAAGCGCAGTATTGTGCTGGGGCGTGAAATTTGTGAAAAGGATTTCCGCCGATATTCCATCAATATTCAAAAAATACAGAAAAGCGGCGAATTCAAGAAGATCGCCGCTGAGTTCGGCTATGCGGCCGATGATGATCTGCTGGCGGCGGTTGGCTACGGGAAAATTTCCAGCAGCCAGATAGTCGGTAAACTGCTGCCGGAAGAAAAGCTGAAAGAGCGGGCTGAGCATAAGGAATCCCGGCTTGAGTCCGTCATCAACAAGCTGAAGGGGAGATCGAACAGTGCTGTTGAGATAGGTGGACTTGACGACGTTCTGGTTCGTTTCGGCAAGTGCTGCAATCCGGTGCCGGGCGATGACATCGTTGGCTTCATTACGCGGGGTAAGGGTGTAACAGTGCATACTGCCGACTGTCAGTTTGTTCTGGAAAGCGATCTTGAGCGGCGTGTCGATGTGGCGTGGAACAAGGTTAAGACTGCAGCACTGCCGGTCAAAATACGGGTGCTGTGTCATGACGTGAAGGGAATTCTGGCGACGATAACTCTTGCCATTACGAACTGTGAAGCCAATATAGCCAGTGCCCAGATTCAGAGTACTATTGACCAGCGCGGAGAAAATATCTTTGAGGTCAATGTTACTGATCTGGCCCATCTTCAGAAAGTCATGAATTCGCTTATGAAAATCAAGGGTGTTATCAAAGTGGAAAGGATCAAACAATGAAACTGGAAATTGTATCAACGGACAAAGCCCCGGGAGCGATCGGGCCCTATTCGCAGGCGGTAAAATACGGGAATTTACTGTTGTGTTCCGGGCAGATTCCGCTTGATCCGGCCACCGGAGAAATGGTGGCAGGCGAAATAAGCCTGCAGGCCGAACGGGTGATGCAAAATATAGCTGCAGTGTTGTCAGCTGCACAGTGCGGGTTTGATAATGTGATAAAAACAACCATTTATCTGGTTGATATGGCCGATTTTACAGCGGTCAATGAAGTCTATGGCCAGCGTTTTTCCAGCCATAAGCCGGCCCGCTCGACAGTCGCTGTAAAATCTCTCCCGCGCGGAGCACTGCTTGAAATTGAAGTTATCGCCGGTTTGTAGGTCGTGATAACGAAAAAAAGCCGCATCCCTGTAAGAGGTGCGGCTACTTGACTGGTGCGGATTTCGAAAAGCCTAGAGAGATTTAGTTACGAATCCCGAACGGATGCAACGGGTACATACCTTGACAGTAGTGATGCTGCCGTTGTTTTTAACCGCTTTTATTTTCTGGAGATTCGGGTACCAGACTGTACGGGTTTTATTGTTTGCGTGGCTGACATTGTTTCCGAAGCTGGGGCCTTTACCACAAATTTCGCATTTTCTTGACATATCGTTGTCCTCCGTTGATTACTGAAAAAAATTTTATAGCAGACTGACCTGTTTGTTGCAAGAAAAATATGGGACAAGGTATGAATATAATCAAGGCATTCTTGACACTATGCATTATTGGACTGGTTGTCATAACGGCCCTTTTTATAGATTTCACCTATAAAACCTTTTCGTATCGGCAAAATACGCGAAAGGCAGATGCCATAGTTGTTCTAGCCGGAGGAAAAGGGCGTGTTGAAGAGGGGGTTCGTCTCTTCAGGGAACACCGAGCCAACTATCTGTTTTTTGTAGGAGTTGACCCATCAGTACGAACAAGTGACCTGTATCGCCCAAAGCCCGGTGATCCGGATGCAGAGAATGTGATTCTTGAAAAATCATCACGTAATACCCTTGAAAATTCGATTTTTGGGCGTCATGTAATTGTCCGTTCCGGCGCCCGTTCAATTCTGTTAATTACATCCCGGTATCATCTCAAGCGTGCTTCCATACTCTTCCGTAATTCTCTTCCCAAAGACATAACCATAATTCCATACCCGGTGGATTCTGTGAATCTGAAGGAGTCCTGGTGGGTTCATGGCGGCAGTTTCCAACTGCTTTTTCGTGAGTTCTATAAATACTGCATGTTCCGAATGTTTTTTATATTCGCGCCGGGGGAACTGCGGGAGAGTGTGCTGCCGACAGCCCCGGGAGAGTGACAGCTCTTTCATATTCAATTTCTATCTGCTATAGTTCGCCCATATTTTTCAGTGAAAGGTTTATATTATGCGTTATATCAGTACCCGTGGCGGCATCAGTCCCATCCCGTTCAAGGATGCCGTGATGATGGGCTTGGCCCTTGATGGGGGGCTGCTACTGCCGCAATCCTATCCGGCGGTAACGAAAATAGAGCTGGAATCATGGCGAAGTCTTTCCTATCCGGAGCTTGCCTATGAAGTTATTTCCCGGTATGTGGATGATATTCCTGCGGATGCCCTGAAACGCTTGATACGGAGTTCGTACGCCACTTTTTCACACCCTGAAGTTACGCCGGTGATCAGGCGTGACGGCGTCTTCATTCTCGAACTGTTCCATGGTGTAACCCTGGCTTTCAAGGACGTTGCTCTGCAGTTTCTTGGTAATCTGTTTGAATACATCCTGGAAGAACGGCAGCAAACACTGAATATTATCGGCGCAACCTCTGGCGACACCGGCAGCGCGGCCATTCATGGCGTCCGCGGTAAAAAGGGCATATCGATCTTTATTATGCATCCCCATGGTAAAACCTCTGCAGTACAGGCGCTGCAGATGACGTCAGTAACCGATGCCAATGTGCACAATATTGCCGTGCGCGGTACCTTTGATGACTGTCAGGATATGGTTAAAGAACTTTTCGGGGATCTGGAGTTTAAAGAAAAATATTCTCTTGGTGCGGTGAATTCCATCAACTGGGCGCGGGTGCTGGCACAAGTAGTGTATTATTTTTATGCCTGGCTGCGGGTCACGGATGAAGCGGACGTGCCGGTTCATTTTTCGGTGCCGACTGGTAACTTCGGTGATATTTTTGCCGGCTATGTGGCAAAGAGAATGGGATTACCTGTTGAAACTCTGCTTCTGGCTACCAACGAAAACAATATATTGACTCGTTTCATAAACTCAGCCGATTACTCGCTTGGAGAAGTCGTGTCGACAGTTTCACCTTCAATGGATATTCAGGTCGCCTCCAATTTCGAACGCTATCTGTTCCATCTGTTCGCAGAAAATCCCGGCCGGGTCAAAGACGCGTTTACAGAACTCAAGGCACATGGCCGCATTTCATGCTCTCCTGCTGAGATGGCACAGGTGCGTACAGATTTCTGTTCTGCGTCGATTAACCAGAATGACACGCTTCAGGAAATGCGTGATTTTTTTGCAGAAACCGGTTACCTGCTTGACCCGCACACGGCAGTGGGTGTTAAAGCTGCCCGTGATACCTTGTCGCCCGCTTCCGCCCGAATCTGTCTGGCTACGGCTCATCCGGCAAAATTCAGCGAAACCGTCGAGCAGGCGCTTGGCTTCCAGGCACCGGTACCGGTATCGGTCCAGGAGTTGTATGGCAAGCCAACCAGATGTGAGCTCATGGACGCGGATATCCACAAGGTTCGCGAATTCATCGTATCTCACATAGGGTAATCACGCCGCGTCATGTCAGAAAAACGGAATATAGCCCGGGCTGCAGGAATTCTGGGCAGCGCCACAATGCTGTCGCGTATCATGGGAATGGTCCGGGATATGGTGGTGTCGCGCCTGTTTGGCGCCGGTTTGGCGACGGATGCTTTTTTTGCTGCTTTTCAGATCCCCAACATGCTGCGCCGCTTTTTTGCGGAGGGGGCATTGACCGCAGCCTTTGTTCCGACTTTTTCATCAACGCTCACGCAGCGGGGTGATGAAAAAGCCCGGGAGCTTGCCAATACCTGTTTCACCCTCCTTACTATCGTCATGGCCATAATTACCCTGGCCGGGATTGTTCTTTCCCCTGTCCTTGTCGGTCTAATGTTTCCCGGTTTCAGCGCGGAACCGGGAAAATTCGAATTAACGGTCCTGCTTAACCGCCTGATGTTCCCCTACATTTTCTTTATCAGTCTGGTTGCCCTATGTATGGGGATTCTGAATACGCTTCGTCATTTTTTTACTCCTGCCATATCGACCGTATTCCTGAATATTGCCATGATTCTGTCCGCACTCTGCCTGCGGGGGTTTTTTGCTGTCCCGATTACCGCGCTGGCGGTCGGAGTCCTCATCGGTGGGTGCATCCAGTTAATTTTGCAGCTGCCGGTTCTCTGGGGTAAAGGGTACCGCTTGAAACCGGATTTTAATTTCAACTCTCCTGAAATCCGCTCTATTGCGGTATTGATGCTGCCGTCAGTTTTCGGTGTGGGTGTTTATTATCTTAATATAACGGTCAGTGCCATTCTGGCATCTCTGCTGCCGCAGGGCAGCGTTTCATACCTGTATTATGCCCAGCGGTTGTTCGAATTTCCCCAGGGGATATTCACTGTATCGGTTGCCCAGGCGGTATTGCCCTCTATGAGCAGACAGGCTGCCGAGGGGGATTTTGACGGAATGAAAAACTCGGTCTCTTTTGGTGTTCGTTTGATGCTCTTTATCACCATCCCCGCCATGACCGGTCTGATACTCTGTTCAACCCCCATTTTCAGCCTTATCTTTATGGGGGGAGCATTTACGTATGATACGGCGGTTAAATCTGCATCGGCGCTGATGTATTATTCCGCTGGTCTCTCATTTGTCGCGTTGGCCCGAGTGCTGGCACCGGTGTTTTACGCGCTGAAGGACACAAAAACTCCGGTCTACACGGCACTTGTAACCTTCATTATAAACCTGTGCCTGAGCCTTGCCTTGATGGGACCTCTCAAACATGGTGGTCTGGCTCTGGCAACGACACTCTCCGCCTTCTGCAATATGCTGCTGCTTCTCTGGCTTCTTAGGCGCAGGATAGGACCTTTTGGCGGCAACAACATTGTTACGACCGCGTTGAAATCAACTGTGGCGTCGATACCGATGGCGGTTCTGGTCTGGTACGGCTGCTCGCTGATTGACTGGTCGCAGGCAGGGCATAAGATGATGAAAACCGTAGTGCTGGGAGGCTCAATTGTTCTTGGTGCCGCCGTGTATATACTGGCAGCGAAGCTGTTGCGCTCCGAAGAAACAGTTGAAGCGTCATCACTGCTGCGTCGTAAGCTGAAGAAAGGGTAGGCCCATGTACTGCTCCCGCTTTAGTACCCGTTACGGAGCCGGAATTGTGTATGCCACTGACTATGGGGTGGTAAAGGTTGATATACCCAATCTGTGCAGCCCTGATGCGACGCATGACTTTCTGCAGCTCAGTAATCCTAGTTCTGATTTGACGGCCAAAACTGCTCATCTGCTGGAGCGTTTTTTCTCAGGCGAACGGATCGATTTCCGTACCGTTCCGGTTGTTCTTGACGGCTTACCGCCCTTTCATCACAAGGTGCTGAATGCAACACGAAAGCTTTTGTATGGAGATATCAGTACATATGGCCGGATTGCCGATGAATGCGGATCTCCGCTTGCTGCCCGGGCTGTTGGGGGGGCGTTGGCTGCCAATCCGGTTCCGGTGATCATTCCCTGCCATCGGGTCGTCGCTGCCGACGGCCGGCTGACCGGTTTTTCAGCACCAGGCGGGAAAGACACAAAATGGAAACTATTGGAGATGGAAGGTGCTGAATTTAAAGGGGTGCTGGTTGTTACACGACCGGCTGTTTTGAACAGGATTCCTGTTTTATAAAATAATATCTTTTATCACTAAAATAGCTTGACAGCGCAAACCCCTATAGTTATTGACAATGCTTGTAAGTACTTGATTATACGAAATATTGCCTTTGTATAAAAAAACGGCATTTTGGATAAAACGCTTGCAAAAATATCACTTTTGAATATCGTCAACACCGTTGTCCACAAGTTATCCACATTTTTTGTGGATAAAGAAACAACTCTGTAAAAACAGCAACATTGAGTAAATCCACTATCTGCTACTCATCTGTTCTGCCTTTTTTGCCTCTTGCCATAAACGCTCCATCTCTTCAAGAGCGGCTTCATGCATCGGCACTCCCCGGCGGTGCAGGTCATCCTCGACAAAACTGAAGCGCTTTTGAAAACGGTTTATCGTCTTACGCAGCGCCTCTTCCGGATTGATTGATAAAAACCGACCCAGGTTTGCAATGGCAAACAGCAAATCACCCAATTCATCTTCCATTCGTTCCGGATTTCCTCCCGCCCACGCTTCTTCAAACTCATGCAGTTCCTCCATGACTTTTGCGAAGACCTGGTCGGCGTGCTCCCAGTCAAAGCCGACTCGTGAGGCCTTTTCACTTATTTTATGCGCCTTCATCAATGCAGGAAGGTGGTCAGGAACTCCGGAAATTGCGGAAAGCCGCTCAGGGCCTTTTTCCTGGCGTTTGATTTTTTCCCAGCTTTCTATCTGCTGATCGCTGGTACTGATCTGGAGATCGCCAAATACGTGGGGGTGTCGCCGGATAAGTTTTTCACACAACGTGCTGACGACATCGCTGATGGTAAACTCACCGGACTCCTCGGCAATTGCTGCATGAAAAACAGGCTGAAGAAGTAAATCGCCCAACTCTTCCTTAAGGTGTTGCGGTGACTTCTCATCAATTGCTTCAATTACTTCATAGGTTTCCTCCAGCAGGTAGCGTGTCAGGCTCTCATGTGTTTGTTCTGCATCCCAGGGGCAGCCGCCGGGGGCACGCAGTTTTTGCATGATATCAACAAGCTGGTCGAAGGTGAAGTGAGTGTTCATTGTACGTTCCTTTAGTGTCGTTTTGCTGTTGGTCTGAATTGCGTGACTCATGATATGCCTGCAGAGCGAATTCTTGTCAACCAAACAGGCTGAAAATGTATGGACAATGCATGGCAAAGAATATTATGTTCGCTGCCGTAATCATACTTTACCACGCTGCAGGAAGATGCATGTTCACCGTTACGCTTGCCGCTGACAACTCAATAGTAATTCCCTCGGAAATTGTAAAAAAACTCGGCCTTGGCCCGGGCGCCTCCCTTGTACTGAAAGAGGCGAACGGGGAGCTTGTTGCTCATCCTGTCCGGTCGCAGGTTCCTTCATCCGCTGCACCGTTCGTTGCAGAAAACAAAAGCCTTAAAGATTCAATTTCCCGCAAAAACCTGGATATCGGCATCCAGTTCATCAAAGGGATCGGCCCAAAGCTGGCAGCTCTCCTTGGAAAACGTGAAATCCGTACGGTTGAGGATGCACTGTATCTTCTGCCGCTTCGCTATGAAGACCGTCGCCACCTGACACCAATCTCCTCACTTGCCCCCGGTAAGAGTGCGGTTTTTTCCGGTACGGTTCTGTCTGCCGATGCAGCAAGAACAAGGGGGGGGCGAAGTGTGTTCGAGGTCCTGCTGCGGGATGAAAGCGGCACGCTTGTCTGCAAGTGGTTCAACGCTAACGCGGTCTGGATGAAGCGCACCTGGAAAGTCGGCCGGTCGGGTGTTTTTAGCGGAGACGTTATTTCCTTCGGCTACCAGCGGGAAGTTCATCATCCGGATGTTGAATGGCTGCCGGAGGGAGGTAGTCTTGAGTCATTACTGGTTTCTGACCCGGCTAACTTCGGGCGGATTGTACCTGTGTATCCACTGACGGAGGGGATTCATCAGAAAACGATGCGCCGGGTGATGCGCGAGGTAGTAAATAATTTTGTTTCACATATCACAAGTGTTGTGCCGGCTGAATTATGTCCAGCCGGGTTTCCGCCGCTTCCTGACGCATTGAAGGAGGTGCACTCACCCCCTTCGGATGCGCACCTTGATGATCTTAATGCCGGGGCGACACCGGCGCATCAGGCCCTCGCCTTTGATGAGTTCTTTTTTTGGGAATTAGGGCTTGCTCTTAAAAAGCATGGGGCGGCACTGGAGACCGGTATTTCCTTTCAGGTGACACATCGCTATACCAAGGAGCTGGTTCGTCTGCTCCCTTTTGAACTGACAGCCGCTCAGCGGAGAGTTCTTGCTGAAATTAAGGCGGACATGATCGCTCCGCATCCGATGCACCGTCTGGTGCAGGGCGATGTGGGAAGCGGTAAAACTCTTGTTGCGTTAATGGCTGCGCTGATCGCGGTTGAAAATGATTATCAGGTTGCCATAATGGCACCAACGGAAATTCTTGCAGAGCAGCATTGGCATACCATGCACCGCTGGTGCAGTCAGATGGGGTTGGATGTTACCCTGATAACTGCCGGACTCAAGGGAAAAGCTAAAAAA
>CAIOXL010000202.1 GCA_903862245.1 uncultured Geobacteraceae bacterium
CCGCTGGGCGCCGACGGCAAGCCCGTGGGCGACGGCAAAATCGACCTCGCCGATGCGCTCATGATCCTGGAAAAGGCGGTTGGGAAAATCAGCTGGTAGGGGATGCTTCAACTTCTTGTTCTCGTCCTCAAGCACCTTCAGGCGCTTGGCGTCGGAAACTTCCATGCCGCCGTACTTGGTGCGCCAGTTATAGAAGGTGGTATCGCTGATGCCGTGGGTACGACATAGGTCTACGATCTTCATTCCGGCCTGGGCTTGTTTCAAGATGCCAATGATCTGCTCTTCGGTGAATCGCCTCGGTTTCATGCCTAGCCTTCTTTGGGAGTTTCTAGGCCGAAATCACTAAGTTTGCAATGGTTCAGTTTTCAGGGGGAAGGTCAGGATTTCATCTGTTTTCCTTGCGAAGTGGATCGGCACATCTCAGAAGACTGCTTGGAAAGTCGGACATGCAATCCGAGCCATGATGAAAGCCCATGCCTTCAGAATTAGCAACGTGAATACAAGTGTAACTTACTGTTTTCGTTACATTATGGTATAAAATTTGGACATAGAACCAGCGACGAACACTGGAACTGCATCTGAAGCTGTTCACGACAGAACGTATAAAACATAATAACTATAACAATATAAGGAGGTTGGAGATGAAAAGGATAATCAAGGAAACAATTACAAACCTAGTTTACACCTTGATTCTGGCGCGTTTGCATGGTATTCATGTGCCCTGATTTTGCGGTGCTTTTCGCCATTTTGTGCCGCACTAAATAACGTTCGAGGAGGAATGTATGGAAAAGCAGAAGGTTCATTACAGTGACTTGGGGCTGTCCAACACGAAAGAAATGTTCAGTAAGGCAATGGCTGGTAAATATGCCATTCCTGCCTACAATTTCAATAACCTCGAACAGTTGCAGGCGATTGTGACCGCCTGTATCGAAACCAATTCACCAGTTATTATTCAGGTGTCCAAAGGTGCGCGTAGTTACGCCAATGAAACAATGCTTCGCTGTATGGCGATGGGCGCGGTGCAGATGGCCCGTGAAGCCGGTTCTGCTATTCCGATCTGCCTGCACCTGGATCATGGCGATACGTTTGAACTGTGCAAGTCCTGTGTTGACAGCGGTTTTTCATCGGTCATGATCGACGGTTCGCACCTCCCGTTTGACGAGAATGTGGCGCTGGCCAAAAAAGTGGTTGAGTACGCCCACCAGTTCGGCGTCAGCGTCGAGGCGGAGCTTGGTGTTCTGGCCGGCATCGAGGACGAGGTTTCTGCTGAACATTCCACCTATACCAAGCCGGAGGAGGTGGAGGAGTTTGTCAGGAGAACCGGCGTTGATTCCCTCGCTATTTCCATCGGCACCAGCCACGGTGCGTTCAAATTCAAAGCCGGTCAGCCGGTGCCGCCGCTCCGCTTCGATATTCTGGAAGAGTGTGAAAAGCGGATTCCCGGTTTTCCAATCGTACTGCATGGTGCATCATCGGTGGTTCAAGAGTACGTGGCGTTGATCAACCAGTATGGCGGCAATCTTGCCGGCGCTGTCGGCATCCCGGAGGATCAGCTCCGTCAGGCGGCGGCGAGTGCTGTCTGCAAGATCAACATCGATTCCGACGGCAGGCTGGCGGTGACGGCAAAGATCCGCGAGTATTTTGCCAAGGATCCGAAGGAGTTCGATCCGCGCAAGTATCTGGGTGAGGCGCGCAAGGAGCTGATAAAACTGGTAAAGCATAAAAACGAAATGGTTCTCGGTTCGGCCGGCAAGGCATGAATTCCGTGTCGGGAAGTGAAATGAGAGAACATGCCGTGCGAAAGAATGCCGCACTGTTTTCCGTAGTCGGTTTTTTACTCGGCGTTGCTGCCCCGGTTGGCTGGATGGTGGTCAGGCTGCTTTTTTATTACGATCCCGGCCCCGGCGTTTTTGAACAGATCGGTCAGGATATCGCAAAAGACAGCGAGCATGTGGCGATGTATTGCTACATGGGCGGGGGGACTGCGGTTGTGCTGGCGGTCCTCGGCTTCATGATCGGCAGGAACGGCGACGAACTGCGCGAACGGGCCGCAGAGCTTGATCTCCTTCATCAGGAAGTGGCGGAACAGAAGGAGATTTTTGAGAACCGCTACAAGGTACTGGACCGGAATATCAAAAATTTTCATCAGATCAGCAGCAGGATTCAAAAATCGCTGAATCTCGACGAGGTGCTGCTCCTCTGTGCCGAGGGGCTGCACAGTATCCTTGGCTATGAACGGGTCAATATTCTGATGGCCGAGGGAGGGGAGCGGCTCCGCTTTTATGCCGCCATCGGTACGAAGGGGTTTGACTCTACCGGCGTGGTCATGCCGATTGATGCGAGTATCGGCGTTATCGCCAAGTGTTTCAATGAGCGCAAGGTGTATCTGATTGACGACATCTCGCGCTATCCCGAAGAGGATCATCTGCAACCCCCCCATAACCGCCTGCTGCCGCTTCGTTCCAAAAGCTTCATCCTCTGCCCCATCGTGGTCAAGAACGACGCGGTTGGTGTTTTCGGTATCGACAACAAAAACAGTCACCGCGCCCTCAACGATTCCGATGTTGATACGATCATGCTTTTCGCTGATCAGGTGGCTTCCGCCATTACCCGTATTAACCTGCTGACCTCCATTGATGCACTGACGTCGGAGATGGAGAGTTCGTTCAAGTTTCTGCTGGCAAGTCGCGAACAGTATTCCCGGAATGTTGCTAATCTGCGGGATCGGGTCGATTCAGTCGCTGACGGGACCGCTGCTATCGCCTCAGCTTCCGAGGGGGTGATGGCGTCGGTTGATGAAACCAGCTCTGCCGTCAACCAGATTTCCGTTGCCATTGAACAGGTTACCCGCAATCTGGACCATCTGGCCGGGGTTGTTCATCAGTCGGTGTCAGCCATGGAGGAGATCCACCGCACCATCGGTAATGTGGAACAGAATGCTGCCATCTCCCATGAGGTTTCCCGTCAGGTGATTGAGCGTGCCGAGGAGAGCCGGATTGTGGTTACGGAAACCATTGCTGCTCTTGACGCGATAAAACATTCAGTCGGCCTGTCGTTTGACGCGATTCAGCGTCTGACCGAGAACAGCAGCCGCATTGAGAATATCGTCAGCGTGATCAACAACATCACCAAACGCACCAATCTGCTGGCCCTGAACGCCGCTATCATTGCCGCCCAGGCGGGTGAGTACGGGAAAAGTTTCGGCGTTGTGGCGGACGAAATCCGCTCCCTGTCGCTTCAGACCGGGCATTCAACCGGTGAAATCACCGCCATCATCGAAGAGATCATGAGCGAATCGAAAACAGCTGCCAATAACATCGGGGCAACCAGAGACCTGGTGCAGCGGGGTGTTGAGCTGGGACAGACGACCGGGGCATCGCTGACGGCGATCTTTGACAGTTCAAACGGCTCGCTGGAAATGACCAGAAAAATTAAACTGGCAACCAGGGAACAGGTGACCAGCGTTCAGATGGTGGCGCACTCCATGGAAGAGATCAGTGCCATGACTTCCCAGATTTTTGCAGGTTCGACGGATCAGGCAAAAGCAACCAGAAGCATTGCCCGATCCATCGAGACGATCAAGGATATGACCCGTGAAATGGTGCTTTCCACATCGCAGCAGGTTGAAGATGGCACTCTGATCCGCCGCAATGTGGAGTCAGTCAGTGGCATGGTTGCGGAAATGTTTGATAATATGGAGATGCGCCGGGCCCAGGGGGCCGAGGTTGTCAAGGAACTGGAACAGATGAAAAGCCTGACCTGCCCGATCTGAAGCGGGGGGGGATGGAATAATTTTCTGGATTTAAAGTATCGGCTCTGATATTTTGCAGCACCTGTCATGACGGCTACCCATTCGGGAGTTGATCATATGTGGCAGTTCAAACCGTTACATACCGCACGGATTCGGAAGCGAACCGGGACGGAAGGGGAAAACCCCACAGAGAAGCGTCACCGTTACGCCGCTCTGTCCGTTCACGACGCGCCTTCCGGCGCGTTTTTTTTTGGAGTGAAACGCATGAGAAAAAAGATCACCATACCGGATATCCTGAAGATGAAGCAAAAGGGGGAGCGCATTACGGTTTTGACCTCCTACGATTTCCCGTTTACGCGTCTTGTGGATGGCGGCGGCGTGGATGTCATACTGGTGGGGGATTCTGCCGGCGTGGTGGTGGCCGGGCATGATACCACCCTGCCGGTTACCATGGAGGAGATGCTGTATCACACGCGTGCCGTCAAGCGTGCCGAACCGAAGGCGCTGGTGGTTGCCGATATGCCGTTCATGTCGTATCAGACCGGCATCGAGGACGCCTGCCGGAACTGCGGCCGGATGATCAAGGAGGGGGGCGCCGAAGCGGTCAAGCTTGAGGGGGGAAGCAACATGGCTCCGGTGATCCGTGCCGTTGCCGCGATTGATATCCCGGTCATGGCCCACATCGGCCTGACGCCGCAGTCGGTACACCGCATGGGCGGGTATAAGGTTCAGGGAAGAAACGATCAGGCGGAGCGGATCATGGCGGATGCCATCGCCGTACAGGAGGCCGGTGCCTTCGCCGTTGTGCTGGAGGGGATTCCGGCGGCGCTGGCGGCGGAAATCAGTGCCAGGCTGGTCATCCCCACAATCGGTATCGGGGCGGGCCCTTCCTGTGACGGCCAGGTACTGGTGATCCATGATATTTTAGGGTTATGCGAAAAGTATTCGCCCAAGTTCGTCAAGCGGTACGCCGATCTGGGGCCGATTATTTCCGCAGCGGTTACGCAGTATGTTGCCGAGGTGCGGAGCGGGGAGTTTCCGACTAAAGAACATTCGTTCAGCTGAGAAACAACAGGAACGCCATGAAAATCATCAACAGTATTATTCATATGCAGGCGCTGGCCATCGCCCCGGAACGGGAGGGGAGACGCATTGCCTTCGTCCCGACCATGGGCTTTCTGCACGAGGGGCATGCTTCGCTGCTGCGCGAGGGGCGGAAACGAGGCGATGTACTGGTGCTTTCGATTTTCGTCAACCCGATCCAGTTCGGCCAGAATGAAGATCTGGACCGCTACCCACGGAACATGGAGCGTGACTGCCAGCTTGCGGAAGCGTGCGGAGTGGACATCGTTTTCGTCCCGACGGCGGCGGAGATGTATCCCCAGGGGTTCCAGACCGGGGTAACGGTGCGGGATATCGCCCTGCCGCTTTGCGGCGCCAGTCGCCCGGGACACTTTGACGGTGTGGCAACCGTGGTGGCCAAGCTGTTCAATATTGTCCGGCCGGATGTGGCGCTGTTTGGCTGCAAGGATTATCAGCAGCTGGCGGTGATCCGTCAAATGACCGCTGACCTGAATATGCCGGTGGAGATCGTGGGTATGCCGATCGTCCGCGAGACGGACGGTTTGGCGCTGAGTTCACGCAACGCCTATCTGTCGCCGACCGAACGGCAGGCTGCGCTCTGCCTGCACCGCGCCATAACGAAGGCACGCAGTCTGTTCGCTTCCGGGGAGCGCTCGACCGCCGTTCTGACAGGGGAAGCGTGTGCTGTTATTGCAGAGGAACCGGCGGCGAGCATCGACTACGTAGAGTGCCGCGACGGGGTGCTGCTGAATGATGTGACTGTCGCCGACGCCGGTACCCTGCTGGCGCTGGCGGTTAAAATAGGACAAACAAGACTGATCGATAATACCGTATTTGGAGAGGAGTTATAATCATGCAAAGAATCATGCTGAAGAGCAAAATCCACCGTGCCACCGTTACCGGGGCCGACCTGCACTATGAGGGGAGCGTTACCATTGACCGTGATCTGATGGATGCGGCCGACATCATTTCCTACGAAAAGGTGGCGGTGTGGAATGTAACCAACGGCAGTCGCCTTGAGACCTATGCAATTGAAGGGGAGCGGGGGAGCGGGGTGATCTGTCTGAACGGCGCTGCGGCCCGTCTGGTGGCGCCGAAGGATCTGGTGATCATCGCCAGCTTTGTTACCATGGATAATGCCGAGGCATTAGCGTATGAACCGAAGCTGGTTTTTGTGGACGAGAAGAACTGCATGCTGCCGACCCGGAAGGAAGATGCCGGTCAGGCAAAGCTGAAGTGCGTGCATTAATTATTCAGTAGTCCCCATAAGATGCAAAAACAGGCGAAAAACCAAGTTTTTCGCCTGTTTGCGTGTGCGCCAGGCATGGCGCGTGGCGCGTAAGTGCCATCCGATCAACAGTGGTGGTTGATTGGTGACTTGGAGGTACAAGTCCTCTTCGGGCCCTGATGGTGGGAACCGATAGCCGAACAGCAAGGGTGTCCGTTGCGAG
>CAIOXL010000203.1 GCA_903862245.1 uncultured Geobacteraceae bacterium
AGTTCGAATAACACGGAGCAACAGAGCAACAGAGAAATCAATATCTTACAGGAGAAACAACAGTCACCGGTTCGGTTATACTCAAAAAAGTTTTTTCAAGAAGATTCTTTTTTGTTCTCTCTCCGTTGCTTCGTTGCTCCGTGTTATACATGACTTTTCTCGGTTTTCCACAGATATTGAGAACACGATAACGGTGAACAGTGGTAGATACTTTCTTTACCGCTCCCCGAAAATCGCTGTACCGACCCGCACTAGCGTGGCACCTTCCTCTATCGCCGCCTCAAAATCCCCCGACATCCCCATGGACAGTTCCGTCATGTCAACACCGGCAATCCCTTCGGCGGCAATGGTTTTCGCCAGGCGGCGCAGTTCGGCAAAATAGGGGCGTGCCGCTTCCGGGTCGTCAAAAAACGGCGGCATGGTCATCAACCCGCGCACCCGTACGTTCGGGAGCAGGGCACATTCCCGCACCAGCTGCAGCGCTCCCGCCTCCGTCGTGCCAGATTTGGTCGCTTCGCCGGAAATGTTCACCTGAATCAGTATGTCGCAGACCGTGCCGAGCTGGCCCCACTGGCGGTCTATTTCCCGGGCCAGTGAAATGCGATCCACCGAGTGGATCAACGCGACCCGGCCGGCAATGTATTTGACCTTGTTGCTCTGCAGGTGCCCGATGACATGCCACTGGACCGCTTCATGCACATCAGCCAGTTTTTGTACCAGCTCCTGGATATAATTTTCCCCGAAAACGGCCTGGCCGGCCTGGAAGGCGGCACTGACGTCTGCCGCAGGGCGGGTTTTGGACACCGCAACCAGACGGACCGCGGCCGGGTCGCGGCCGGCCTTTTCCGCCGTGGCGCGAATGCGCGCATGTATCCGGGCAAGATGGTCGGAAATACTCATGGGGGATGCTACTCGACTGCCTGCATGGTCTGCAGAACCTCATACAGCTCCGTCATCGGCAGGCCGATCACGTTCGTGTATGAACCGCTGATGGAGCGGACAAAATGGACGGCGCCCCCCTGGATGGCGTAGGCTCCCGCCTTGTCCATGGGGCAACCGGTGGCGATATATGCCGCTATCTCCCGTTCCTCCAGCTTTTTGAAGGAGACTTCCGTGGAGACGCTGCGGCTGATGTGGATGTCATTGCCCTTGTCGAACACCGTAAAACCGGTGATGACTTCGTGATTCCGTCCCGACAGTCCGGAAAGCATCCGGAGCGCATCGGATCCGTCAGCCGGTTTGCCAAGAATGGCGCCGTCCAGTACCACAACCGTGTCGGCTCCGATGAAAAAACGGCCGGCGTGTGTCGCCGCCACCGCATCGGCTTTTTCACGGGACAGACGCATGACATGATCGGCGGGGAGTTCCCCGGGCAGGACATCTTCGCAGATATCGGCCGGCACCACGGTAAACTCAATGCCGGCCAGCGCCATCAGTTCAGTGCGGCGCGGCGATGCCGATGCCAGAACGATGCTCCTCTGACTATTTGCTGTCATCAGTTTTCCGCGCCTCGGCAGCTGCATCTCTGCGCCGCTCTTCATACGCCTCGCGTGCCTTGTGCTCCGCCTCCATCTCCTGCCAGTGTTTGGTCCAGTCCCTCTTGCGCACCTGATGGAGCACAAAAACCCCCGGAATGATGACCGCTGCCCAGAAGATGTTCATGGCGTTATCGTGCGTAATGCCGTACACCAGCGAGGCGATGCCCATCACCAGCAAAAACGCCTCCATCGACAGGATGCGTCCTATCAGCGATGCTTTCTGAATCCGGTTCTGCGTGTCGTGGGTCATGTCATTTCTCCTGCCAGGGAAACATTTTGCCTGGATTCAGTATGTTGTTCGGATCGAGGGCCGCTTTGATCGCTTTCATGGCGGCAATCTGCTGCGGGGACAGTTCCAGTTCAATGTAGGGGGCCTTGGAAAGCCCGACCCCGTGTTCGCCCGACATGGTGCCGTTCAGATCCAGAGCCGCCTGGAAAACTTCGCGGATCGCGTGGTGGGCCTTTTCATCCATGCCGGGTACGTCCTTGTCGATCATGATGTTGACATGGATATTGCCGTCGCCGGCGTGGCCGAAGTTGACGATCGGAATGTCATACTTCGCCTGGATTTTCTCGATGGTGCGAATGATGTCCGGCACTTTGCTGCGCGGCACTACCACATCCTCGTTGTACTTGGTCGGATTGATGTCCCGCAGTGACGGGGAGACCAGACGGCGCACCCGCCAGAGCTCTTCCGACTCGGCGGCATCCTTGGCCGCCCGGAACTGTACCAGCCCCAGCGGCTTGATCAGCTCATGAATCCGCGCCGCCTGCTTCTCGATCAGGTCACGGTCGCCGTCCACCTCGATCAGCAGCACCGCCCGTCCTTCGGCCGGAATCCCCAGGTTGAAGCGGCGCTCAACGCACTGCAGGGTGGCGTAATCCATAAATTCAAGCGTTGTCGGAATGATCTTGTTGCCGATAATTGTTGAGACCGCTTTGGCGGCGCCGTCGATGGAATCGAAAATCGTCAGCATGGTTTTCTTGGCGTCCGGGAACGGCAGAATTTTGAAGATGATTTTGGTGATAACCCCCAGCGTCCCCTCACTGCCGCAGAGGAGCCTGGTCATGTCGTAGCCAACCACCGCTTTGTAGGTTTCGCCGCCGGTGCGGATGATCTCGCCGGTCGGCAGCACCACTTCGAGCCCCATGACGAAGTCGCGGGTGACGCCGTACTTGACGCAGCGCGGCCCGCCAGCGTTCTCGGCAACATTCCCCCCCAGGGTGGAAAATTTGAGTGAGGCGGGATCGGGGGGGTAGAAAAAACCGAGCTTTTCCACGGCGATCTGGAACTGCTCCGTTACAACCCCCGGTTCCACCTCGGCGATCAGATTCTCGGTGTCAATACGCAAAATACGGTTCATGCGGGTTGTCACCAGCACAACGCCCCCCCCCTTGGGGAGCGAACCGCCGGTAAAACCGCTCCCGGCACCGCGCGGGAAAACCGGGAAATTTTCACGGTTGGCCAGCTTCAGAACGGCAGAAACCTCTTCAGGGTTGGCCGGATGCACGACCGCATCGGGGAGGAATTCCATCTGGGTGGCGTCATAGCCGTAGCAGATCATGTCCTGTTTGGTGGTGGTTATATTGTCAGGACCGACGATTGCAGTCAGTTCTTTGATCAGATTCGCTGCGAGCACGGGCGCTCCTTTTTCAGAATTAGTGGCTTAACTTTGCACTCGCCAGGCGATTAAGGCTTACACCGGCTTCGAGGGCTTCAATTGATAACTGTCGATGAACTTCAGGAGGAACGCGAATCATAAACTTGCCGCTAAAGTGCTTGGTAGCAAGTGGTTCAGGAACCGGCTCGCCATTTTTCTGCATATCCGCAGCGACCTCCTGAACAAGGGCGCTGACCCCTTTAAGAGCCGCTTCCGATGTCTGGGCAAGCCAGCTAAGACTGGGGAATTCAGCACAAAGTCCGACATATTCCGCATCATCTTCCGACCATGTGACACGATAGGTGTACTTGTCCCGATTATCGTTTATCTGTGCCATGTTCGATCTCCATCCGCTCGATAGCTTTAAGAACCTGTTTGACCTGATATGTTTTTGCAGCGCCTTTGTCGTTTTGAATATTAATGCGGGGATCGCCAAGCCAGGGGGTCTTATACACCCGGTGACTGCCATGTGTCTGCCGTGCCGTGCCAAAATAGTGATCGCATACCCTGCAAAGATCGGTAAAACGGACATTAGCAGGATTATTGCACATTGATTGAAGTAAATCGGCCACGACAGTCATGGCAAAATAGTATCAATAATGATATTGTGTGTCAATGAATTCGGCTGAACAGCCGGGAATAATCCCTGTTGCCACCTGCCATGAAACCATCTATCCTTGGCGCAGATTGCAACCACACTCAGGAGGTTCTTCAGAATGAAGCGTTTCACCGTATGTATGTCAGCACTACTTGTGGCAGCACTGCTTGCGCTGCCCGCCGTTGCCGCACAGGATTCGAAGAAAACTGTAACAACCGCATCCGGCCTCAAATATGTCGATGTTCTCGCCGGCAAGGGGGCGTCACCGACCGCCGGTAAAACGGTCAAGGTGCATTACACCGGCACGTTGGAAAACGGCAAAAAATTTGACAGCTCCGTTGATCGCAACGAGCCGTTTTCGTTCACCATCGGTGTCGGCCAGGTTATTGCCGGATGGGACGAAGGGGTTATGACGATGAAGGTCGGCGGTAAGCGTAAACTGATTATCCCTGCCAAGCTGGGGTATGGTGCGCGGGGCGCCGGCGGGGTTATTCCGCCGAATGCAACCCTGCTGTTTGATGTGGAACTGCTTGACGTAGGGAAATAATTTTCTGTCTTGGAGTTCGTGCGAATACCTCCCTCTCCCGCACCCTCCCCCGCTGGGGGAGGGACTAGTCTGTTTCTTTCCACCAAACCGGAGCTTACTGAATGACAAACCTGATTTCTGCCGAAGGGCTGAAAAAACTGTGCGATGAATATGATTATCTTTGGAAAGTGGAACGCCCCAAGGTTGTCCGGGGCGTTTCGGATGCTGCTGCGGAGGGGGATCGTTCGGAAAATGCAGAATATATTTATGGTAAAAAGCGGCTGCGTGAGATTGACCGCAAGCTGAAACACATCGGTTCGCGCCTGAAAGTGCTGAAAACCGCGGTCCCCCCGGCAAAGCCGACCATGGCGTCATTCGGCTGCTGGGTCACCTACGAAGAAGAAGGGGGAACCGAGCGCTGCTACCAGTTGGTCGGACCGGATGAGGTGGACGTCAGCATCGGCAGGATCAGCATCGACTCGCCGGTTGGCCAGGCGCTGCTGCACAAGCGGCTTGATGACGAGGTCATCGTCCGCAAACCGGGGGGGGAGCTGACCCTGTATATTACCGGCATAAGCCCGACCCGCCCGGAGCTGTAACCTCTCCTCTACCCCTTAGCGGCCCTGTCCGCCTCCAGAGTCACAATCTGTTCCTTCAACTCTTTTTCCCGCTGCCAGCGGGCTGAAACGTCACGGATAATCGCGGCAACCCCCAGCATGGCACCTGTTTCGTCTTTAACCATCACCATGGAAAACTCGGTGGAGAGGCGAGTGCCGTTCCGGTGCAGGGCCGGTGCCGAGAGCAGATTGGTGCTGTAGCGGCTGCTGCCGCTTGCCATGACGCGCCCGTAGCCGTCCCAGTGCCGTCCCCTCAAATTCTCCGGGATGATCAGGTCAAGCGATTGTCCCAGCGCTTCCGCCGCCGTAACGCCGAACATCTGTTCCGCCCCGCTGTTCCAGAAGCGGATAATCCCCTCCCGGTCGGAGAAGAGTACCGCGTCACTGCTGGTGGCGATGATGGTACTGGCAAGCCATTCCTGTGTCGCTGTTTTTGTCATGTTCCCCTCCGTGTATTTTTCCACTGTGCAATCAAGATGACCCTAAAAACAGCGATGTTGTGCCGGACAGTGCCCGGCACGGATTGGGCGCGGCATCGCCGAGCCCCTACGCGTTGATGTCATCTTGAATCCAGACGGTAATTCCTACCCCTGCAATTCCTGCTCATAGCCGGCCACAACCGCTTCATACTGGGCGGCAAAGCCGACGGCGGCACGTTTCTCTGCCGCAGCATATCCGGCAATGATGTCATCTCTCATGGTATCAGGAATAATCCGCTCCGCAAGCGGGTAGAGAATTTCATCCTCTTTTGCAATGTGTTCGCGCAACAGCGCGGCATAGGCCAGGGCATTGTCCGCGATGATCCGCTCCCTGCCGCTCTGGCCGTCCAGGGCCAGAAGGGTTGCACTCTCCATGGCGGCGACAAAGGCGCGCCCCTCGGCATGTTCCATCATCATGGCCGCCGTCGGGCTGTTTTCCCGGGGCATGCCGTTTGTGATCAGCGCCTCGAAAAGCACATCCTCCTCCTTGGCATGGTGGAAGCGGTCGGCATAGCTGCGGATAAAATCAACACCGTCCAGATAAAACTGCAGGTTCGTGTAACTGCCGTCCGCTGTGCGGGGAGCGTTGCGCTCCAGCAGGGTGATCATTCTCAAAATAAGGCGGTGTTCCTTGACCAGCGCCTGGGTGATATCTGTTTTCATCAGTTCCTCCGTTCTCCGTTGATGCCGATGGTGATACTTTCCAACGGGATATCCATGCCGCTCTTCTGGATAGCTTCCCGTACCATAATATCCAGCCCACGGCAGCAGGGTACTTCCATAATGGCCACCGTTACGCTCTTAACGCTGTTGCTGCTGAAGATGTGGGCCATTTTTTCCACATACGCGCTGGTATCATCCAGCTTGGGGCAGGCGATCGCCAGCGCTTTTCCCTTGAGCAGTTCGTGGTGCATGCTTCCCATGGCGAAGGCCACGCAGTCGGCACAGACCAGAATGTCCGCATTTTGAAAATAGGGGGCGTTTGGCGGTACCAGGTGAAGCTGTACCGGCCACTGGCGAAGTTCTGAAGGTGCTTTTTCCTGTGTGCCGGTTGTTTCCGGTCGTTCAATTACTTTAGCCATGCTGCCTGAGCAGCCGCATCCGAGATTTCCCATGATTCATTCTCCTTTTTCAGTCAGATAGTCGTTAATTTCCCGTTCAATTTTTACTTCGTCTTCCGGTGAAAGGCCGTGGATAGAAACCACATCCTTGAGCAGACAGATACCGACCTTACAGGTGACGCAGCCGATCTCGAATCTGCCCAGGATCTCGCCGATTTCCGGGTAGCTCTTCATGACGTCCTGAATGGCCTTTTCGCCAAGATTGTTTTTGAATTCCATGGTACCTCCCTGTTTGTGATGTTTCCACCTTACCCGGTTCAGCGGATAATTTAGATGACGTGGGTCAAAAAATCGGGAGTTTTGTTGGATGGGGTGGATTGGTGAGAATGTGAGTAGAATAAACGATCTTTTGTTGGTGATGTTTTGAACAATCTTTTAAAAGCCTTAAAGACTCAAGTCTCAACCCCATACAAATCCTTACCATATAGTCGGTTGAGGCTTGCCCCTCAAGCATACCCAAGTCAGGCCCCCAGCGTAGACCCCCAAGCAAACATCGGCAATATAATCGGCAACTATAATCGAATATAGGCGAGTTCTCTTGCAATTTATTCAATACAGTTGTAGTGTTACGTACAGAAATGACCGGTAAATAAATCGGCAATAAGGAACACGCCATGCCCGACTCAATCAGTCAGATGACCCCACTACTTCCGGAACAGGCCGAGGATCTTCAGGATCTGGCCCTGAAGGTAGTTCAGGGCTCGGCATCGCTCGGCACCAGACAGCACCCGGTCACCCTGCGAACCCTGCGCGAATTGCTGCGCGTCATCAACAGCTACTACTCCAATCTCATCGAAGGGCACAACACTCACCCCCACGATATCGTCAGAGCCATGCAGCAGCAGTACGACGCCGAACCGGCCAAACGCAACCTGCAACTGGAAAGTGTCGCCCATATTTCGGTACAGCGGCAGATGGAACTATTACTGCAAGAGGAAGCGCCGCCCAACATCGCCGGACAGGAGTTTCTCTGTTCGCTGCATCGTGATTTTTTCAAGCTGCTGCCCGAAGAATTACAGATCATGACAAATCCGGATACCGGCCAGGAAAGCAGGGTGATACCGGGTGAGTTGCGCACACAACCGGTCAGGATCGGACAGCATCAACCGCCGGGGCATGACAGCCTGGACGCATTCATGGGACGGTTCGGCGAATCGTATGCTCCCGAAAGGCATCACGGCGCTGGCAAGCTGGTGGCGGCGGCAGCGGCCCATCACCGGTTGATGTGGATACATCCGTTTCTGGACGGCAACGGCAGGGTCGCCCGTTTATTCACTGAAGCATATCTGCACAGGATTCCTGTCCATGGCTTTGGCCTCTGGTCGGTCAGCCGAGGCCTTGCCCGGAGGAATGACGATTACAAGGCGGCACTGACCTGGGCCGATGCACCTCGAAGAAACGATCTGGACGGTAGGGGCAACTTGTCAAATGAGGGACTGATAAAATTCTGTCGGTTCTTCCTTGAGGTATGCCTCGATCAGGTGGAGTACATGAACAGCCTGTTGCAACTGGACGGTTTGGTGGAGCGGGTTAGAAGCTATGTGCAGTTGCGCGGCACCGCTATGATCCCTAACCCGCCCGGCATGGACAATCTCCGCCTGGAAGCTGGCAGAATGCTGCAAGAGGTTCTGTTGCGGGGCGAATCTCCCCGGGGTGCCGTTATCGAGGCTTCCGGTCTGAAAGAGCGGACCGGCAGAAATCTGCTGGCCCAGCTTGTGGCCGAGGGCTTACTGATTTCTGACACTCCCAAGGGTGATGTCAGGATCGGTTTCCCGATCCATGCTGCCGGCTGGTTCTTCCCGGAACTGTATCCGGTGCTGTCGCGGTAAGATCATCAGCGTACCTGGCCAAACTGAGAGCCTCCTGACCCTGATTACGAAAGGAAAAATCATGAAATATGGGAACGCACATCTGGCTAAAGTTACCATATTCGACACCCCCATCCTGCGTTCGCTGCTGCATTATGGTTCCATTGCCTATCTGAAGATTACTGGATGGCGACTGGAGGGTCAGCTCCCCGCTGTGCCGAAATATGTAATGATCGCTGCACCCCATACGAGCAACTGGGATTTGCCGATGACTCTGGCCATAGTGTTTGCATACAAACTCAGAGTCTACTTTTTGGCAAAACACACCCTGTTTTGGCAGCCAGCAGGAATATTTCTGTCCTGGTTGGGGGGTGTCCCCGTGAATAGGAGCAAAGAGAATAATTTTGTTGAACAGGCGGTTGAGCTGTTCAAGGCGAACAACCAACTGATTATGATTGTACCTCCGGAGGGGACACGTAAAAAGGTTCGATATTGGAAGAGCGGTTTTTACCACATTGCCCATGGTTCACAGGTTCCTATTGTACTTGGCTTTATAGACTTCAAACGCAAGGTGGCTGGCATCCAGGGGGTATTCAAGCCGACCGGTGATTTTGACGCCGATCTACCCGAAATTATGGCTCATTATGCAGGCATTACAGGCAAAAATCCGGAACTGACCAGTAAGTTTGATGAAGGCGTATAGCATTAACGAGCGAGGAAACCTAAAGGGCCGAGTCTCAACCAGATCCAAATCCGGATAATGTAGTCGGCCATCATCCCGCCTCATAAATCAGCCGCATAGTGCGGAACGCATCAAGACAGCCGTGGAAAGCCCCCTGTAATTTGGGGGTGCCACGGCTGGTTTTTTATTTATTGTCCTACAAAACTCTGAGACCTGCCGTGTAAAATGTGAATAATTGTATGCAGTTGTGAGTGAAATGTGAGTGGATTTGGATTAAACTTTCTGATAGTTTCTGCGGCCAAATTACGTTAGCCATGTTGAATGACCACCATGCAGTGGCACTCAACAATTAACCACGGGAAAGAGGAGGTTGCAGATGGGTGTAATGATCAGAGGGGTGCTGCTGGCAATGATGATGGTGTTCTTTTTACTGGTTACTGGATGTGGCAGTGGAGCCCCGTCACAAGCTAATTCAGTCGTTGGTAAAATAGTAGACCGCACAACAGGAACGCCAATGTCCGGTGTGCCTGTCCGCCTGCTTAACAACAGCTTCAAGCCATATACGAGTATGGCAGGGGCCCTCGCGAAGTTCGGCAATTATTCAGCCATGAATGCATATAACGAATTAAGAGTTTATGCGGTGGTTCCGCTGACGCTACACACCGCATAAACTCTTAATTCGTTATACGCTGGTACTATTATGG
>CAIOXL010000204.1 GCA_903862245.1 uncultured Geobacteraceae bacterium
CTCGCAACGGACACCCTTGCTGTTCGGCTATCGGTTCCCACCATCAGGGCCCGAAGAGGACTTGTACCTCCAAGTCACCAATCAACCACCACTGTTGATCGGATGGCACTTACGCGCCACGCGCCATGCCTGGCGCACACGAAAACAGCCGGAGGAAATATTCCCCCGGCTGTTCACCGCTCTACCGTAATTTTTTTCCTGCCAACGGCACTATCGAATCAATAACTTTTAAAATCGTCCGTAGTGAAATGCATCGGCATGCCGGAACTGGCAAAATCAAAGGATTTTCCGTGATCCTTCATCATGAGTTTGAAGGCGCTGAGCATATATCTCCGCTTGAAGCCGTCATCCAGGGCAACAATTTCCTGTGCTTTATTACTGTAAAACTGCATGTAACAGGTGCCGAGCGCCTGGGTTATTTCATCCATACTCATCTCAAACGGCTCGATAATCGGCGTCACCAGATTGTATTTTGAGTAATCCCACACCCTGATACGATCCTTCATTTCGGCGTGAATCGGCGTGAACGGCATGGGGGTCACTACAGGGAAAACGGCAATATCCGGGTTCAGATAGATCGCTGAGTCAATATTGTTCTGAATGGACTCCCAGGTTTCATTCGGAAAGCCGATCATGAATGACGCTTCGGTTATGATGCCGTTTTCGCGACAGAGATCCAATGCCTGCTTGTTCTGTTCGAAACTGGTCCCTTTGTTCAGGCTGTTCAGGGTGTCTTTATCAGCACTTTCCGCACCGATATAAATGTGGATGATGCCGGCCGCCGCGTATTTGTGCAGAATGTCCGCATCCCGGATGATATCTTCCACCCTGGTTTCGATGAGCAGTTGCACGCCGAATTTCCGCTCGATGAGCAGGTCCAGAAACAGTTCCCAGCGATCCCGGTGTTTCGTCGGGTAGGCATCAATCAACGTGAAAAAGCTGATATTATAGGTCTCGATCAGATGGGCCATCTCGTCGATGACCTTTTCCGGTTTACGGCAGCGCCAGTCTTCGCGCCAGAACATGCGCTGACTGCAGAAGGCACAGGCCATGTCGCAGCCGCGGGAAGTCAGGATGGAAGCCATTCTGCCGGTGGGATACACGCGGTACTGGTAATCATCCCAGTCCAGCAGGTGCCATGCCGGAATCAGGGCATCCAGTTCGACGATGTGCGGCTGGTTTGGATTTGAAACGACCTTGTCATCCTCCCGATACGAGACCCCCTTCACTTTTTTACCCGTTCCCTCCGGAATAGCGGCAAGCAGCTGTTTCAGAGTCTGCTCCGGCTCACCTTTCAGGATATAATCAACGTGGTTTTTATCGTCTTCGAGAATTTCATTGAACATGAACGTGGGATGGGGACCGCCCAGCAGCGTGACGATGGCCGGATTGACCTCTTTGGTAATATCCAGAATCCTCAAGGCATCGGGAACCGTGGCGGTACTGATGGCGCCGGTGACCGGAAGATAATCCAGGGTCATGACGTAATCGGGCTGGAAACGTTCAATTTCCTGCCTGATATCTTCAAAGGTAAGGTTTTTGTTCATGGCGTCAAATATGCGTGCTTCATGACCCTCTTCAAGGGCGGCTCCGGCCAGATAGGCCAGGTGCAGAGGCGGCCAGTTGCCGACAACCTGTACTCCCCAGCAGTGATACGGGGCTGTTACAAAAAGAATCTTGCTCATCTGTTTCTCCTGTTCATTAAGTGGTAACTGTTGGCGTAGCGGGAGTTCATGCGGGGTTACAGTATCAGACAAAGGTAAAGGGGGAATAACGGTAGTGTAAAGATTTGATGAAGAAAGTACGTATTCCGGTTTTTATGCAAAAGGATATCATGCAGATAGGGGCGAATAATCATTCGCCCCTACGATGGTGCGATATGGATGAATGAATTTTGCAACAATGGAATCATGCATATACGGGAGGGTGTGAACTACTCACCACCTAACTGCTAACGCAGTTTAGGGTGGGAGCTTCGCGATTCACAGGCACCAGCATCAGGCAGGCATAGACCCGCCAGACGACTTACGATAGCCTCCTGAGCCATTGCATCAGCGGCAACGACCCCAGATATGGTACTGCAATCCATATCCACGCGCATAACTTCGGGCGTCCCGGCCCTAGTTTTGTTAAACTTTACGGTCTTCTTCTGCTTGACTGCTATCCCGCCTGACAGCAATGACTCGATCCCGCGTTTCTTGATGACGCGGGCGGCATTGAAGTCGGCGTTAGCAGTTGCGCCGCAACCTGTGCAGACAAATAGAGCTTGTGACGCTCGGTTGTCTGGGTGAGTGTGCCCGCATGCGGAACACTCTTGCGAAGTACCTGGTGCTGGTATCTTGATAACGAGTTTTCCCAAGGCCAGTGCTTTGTACTTGGTGAACATCGTGATGTTGCCCCACATGGATTGCAGGATCGCCTTGTTAAGGCCGGACTTTGCAGCAGCACCGTTCTTGATGTACTTGCCATTTTCGTCCTGCTTCGGCTTTGCCCGCTTGGTCATGCTCTTGACTTTGAGGTCCTCGAATACAAAGACCTTGCTAGCGGTATTGACCAGAGCATGACTGATCTTGTGAGCGCGATCCTGCCGGATGTTTCTCTGTTTGGTGTAGGTCTTGTTGATTTTGTCGGTGGTCTTGATTCTGCGCTTTGACCAGTTCTGGCGTTTCAGCAGCTTTACCTGCTTATCCTGCCGCGCCATGCGTTTCTGGTACTTGATTCGCCCCTGTTCTTTGGCAACAAGGACTGCTTTCTCCCGGTCGGTAAAGTCGTGTGCGGTGCCATCGCTGGTTGCCAGAGGAATGATTACTCCACGATCGCCGCCGATGGTCATGCCTTCAAGCTCTTCCCTGCTGAGGGAACTGTAGCAGTCAATCAGCTCTTTCTCTGTGAGGGGTTCTGTCTCAACTGCGCCCTCGATCGGGGTAGCGGCAAAATTGAAGGAAACGTGCCACTCGCCGTTGTGCCGGGAGATCGTGATGGTGTTGGGCGTTTCGTACGGACGGTGTGCTTTGAACTTCAGCTCGCCGACGGGGAATTTGTTGGTTCCAAGGAAGAGCTTCTCAACTCCGGGCTTGTTCGGTATCGGCTCGAAGCGGAACAGCTCGTTGGTTAGCATTACCGTCTGCTTGCCGTGCTTCAGCTTGCGAGAGGGGAGGCCACCAAGACCTTTGTGGTACCGGGTCAGCCCCTGCATATACCGATAGGCTCCATTCCGTAGCACCTGAGAAGGCACGTCGAACAGGAATGGCGTCAGTTCCTTATCCTTATAGCGGGAATACTGCTGATCTGAAGGGATTGGTTCTCCGGTATGCGACAGGGAGTGCTTGCGGAAGGTGCGGTAGTATTTGCTTTCCATGACCTTCGCATTATAGATGTGTCTCTGATGCCCAATCCACTGGTTCAGGATTACGATCTGATCTGCCGTCGGGCGACATCGGAATTTAACTCCACTTGACTTTCCCATAGATGTATAATACCATAGGTTACATGGACAGTCAAGCAAACAAATCAAGCTCTCACGCCGTATATTCGCTTAGGCTACATCTGGTGCTAGTCACCAAATACCGCCGCAAGGTACTCACGCAGGAAATCCGGGATTACCTCAAGGGTGTCTTTGCGAACATACTGGAGTCATGGCGGTGCCAGCTCATTGAATTCGGTGGCGAAGCCGATCATGTGCATCTGCTGATCGAGATCCACCCGGCTCTGGATGTGTCTCAGTTGATAAACAACCTCAAGTCTGCCAGTTCTCGCAGAGCCAGAGGCCAGTATCTGGATCACGTCTCTGCTTTCTACTGGAAACCATACTTCTGGAGCAGAGCCTACTACGTGGGCAGCGTTGGTAATGTTAGTCTTGCCACAATAAAGAAGTATGTGGAACAGCAGGGCACGAAAGAACTTAAACCAAAATCGTTCGTTTGACCCCCTCCTGGCTGCGCCTAGGAAGGGGAATGCGCTCACAGCAGTTCAAAACCGCCCGGCGTTGCTGCGCCCACGCCATCAACCTGAGCAGGGGAGAGTAAACCAGACGCGCGTGCCATCCACGTCGCTCTCTGCGCCAACCGTCCCGCCATGGGCTTCGATCAGCTCCTTGACGATCGCCAGTCCGATACCTGCACCTCCCGCATCGCGGGATCGTGAGCGGTCCGCCCGGAAGAACCGTTCAAACAGATAGGGAAGGTCTTTGGCCGCGATGATTGAACCACTGTTGGCAAAAACGATCCTGATAACGTCTGCGCCCCGCTCTGCTGAAATGGTGACAGTCCCCCGGCGCGGCGTGTATTTCCAGGCGTTATCGGCCAGATTGCGGATCGCCTGCAGCAGTTTGTCACGATCCGCCGTCACCCTGTCGCTGTCAGGCTCCAGGTGCCACTGCACCTCAATTTCTTTTTCCTGAAAGTTCGGCCGATACAGATCCAGAATCTGGCGGAGCAGTTCATGGAGGGAGAGTTCACGGCAGTCGAGAAACGCCTTTGCAGCATCAGCTTTTGCAAGCTGCTGGAGGTCCTCAACCAGATTAACCAGACGCAGAACCTCCTGCTCGAGCATCCGGAAGGTTTCCGGAGTAGGCGGTATGACATCGTCACTCAACCCTTCAAGGTAGCCGCGCAGATTGGTCAGGGGGGTCCGCAGTTCGTGGGCGATGTCCGCCACCATGTTCTTGCGCAGCCGCTCAATCATTTCCAGATTCTCGGCCATATGGTTGAAGGCATCGGCAAGCTGCCCCCCCTCATAGCGGGAGAGCACGTTGACTCTTTCGGAGTAATTACCGTCGGCGACTTTTTTGGTGATGGCGGTGATCTGTAACAGGGGGCGCAGTACCCAGCTGGTCAGGAGATAGGTAAAGAGCAGGGTAAAGCCGAGGGCAAGAAGGACACCCCAGAGCATATGGTGGTGAATCGCCTCAAGAAACCTGCCATGTGCAGCAGCCGGCGCAACATTGAAACGCTCTGCCAACTCTTTGTAATATTCAGCAGCCCGCTTGTCTATGGCCTGCCAGACCACCATAGAAAAAATCGCGAAGATCGGGACAGTATGCCCCACCAGCAGCTTCCAGAGAAGTCGCTGCCTCATGGCTCCTCCTGCTCTCCGTTTTCATCGCTGAACCGGTAGCCATGCCCCCGTACCGTCAGAATGAAGCGGGGCTGGGAGGGATCATCCTCGATCTTTTGCCGGAGCTTGCCGATATGAACATCGATGACCCGGTCAATGACCGCCTCCCCCTGCCGATTGCACTGATCCAGGAGCTCTTCCCGGGAGAAAGCTCTCCCCGGCGACAGCATAAGCGCGTGGAGAATCTTGTATTCCGACGACGTCAGAATCACCGGACGGCCAGCGCGGGTAACCTTGTGCTTTTCAGGGTCCAGTTCCAGCCCGGCGCTCGAAAGAACAGATGCCGGGCGCGGGGAAACTGGCCTGCTGCGGCGCAGGATTGCCTTCACCCGTTCCACCAGCTCACGCGGGCTGAACGGCTTGATCACGTAATCATCTGCCCCCATCGCCAGCCCCGCAACCCTGTCGATCTCTTCTTCCCGCGCCGTCAGCATGAGGACAGGAACATCGGAGTTCTTCCGCAGTATCCGGCAGATCTCCCAGCCGTCTAGATTAGGCAGCATGACATCAAGTATCACGAAAACCGGAGTGCAATCGCCGGCGGCCTGAATCGCCTGTCCGCCGTCATGGACCACCACTGTCGAAAACCCTTCCCGCTCCAGATACGTCGCCACCAGTGCGGCGGTGTTGCGGTCGTCTTCGACAATCAGAACCGTACCCTGGCTGCCATTGGATTGGTGCATACGTTTCTCCATAATTAGGGGTGAGGCTTGATGAGCGATGAGTTAGAGCCGATGAGTTAGGAGCGATGAGAGAGCCTCATCCCTCATCGCCTCTTGCTCCTTATTCAAGCGGCAAACCCAAACGCCGCCAGGCCGCCATATGACCGGTCAGCAGCGAAACATTCCGGTAACCGAAGAGGCCTAACAACACTTTACCCATTACGGCACGGGGGCCGAGTTCGCACAGCACGACCAGTTCAGTTTGTCTGTCCCGGGGGAGTGTCACCAACTTCAGCAGAATCTTCCATACCGGCGCGTGTATCGCTCCCGGAATATGCCCCGCTTTGAACTCAAAACCGGTCCGGACATCAACGACCGCCGGAGACTCCCCTTTTGCTATTTTTTCCGCTAACTCCTGCGGCTGCATAAAAACCCCTCATCCCTCATCGCTTCTAACTCATCGCTTCTAACTCATCGCTTCTAACTCATCGCCTCTCACTCATCCCTCTCCGAATCTCTTCCATTTTTGCCGGAATTTTACCGAGGATCCCAATGCCGAGCTTTTTCATGACAAAGGAGCTTCCCATAAACAGCTTGGTGATGCGCATCAGATAGTCCCGCTTGAAGGTGGCCTTCATGGTCATATATTCCATAATCTTGCCCATGTAAAAACGGCGATACCCATCCGCTATGGCAACTTCAATCTGAAGAATGCTCATGTTGTGCGGCTCAAGGACAGGATCAACCATGTTGTATTTGCCATAATCGTCAACCCGGATAAGAGGTTTGAGACCCGCGTACCCCTCTGCGTACGGCCAGGGGATGAACGTGAAAAAGTTTGCGATATCCGGGTTGAAGTGCTGGACCAACTGCATGGTTTTTTTTATGCTTTCAGACGTTTCATCGGGAAAACCGAGCATGAAAGAGGCTTCAGAGACGATTTCCTGTTCACGGAGGATATCAAAGACCTCTTTGGCATCTTCCAGCCCCTGGGCATCCGGTGCATTCTGTCCGGCTGCTGCGACCCCGACGGATATGTAGATGATACCCGCCTTACGGTACTTCCAGATAATGTCCCGGTCACGGATAATGTCCGCAGACCTGGTTTCCATCAACAGATGGACCGGCAGTTTTTTGGCGATCACCGCATCCAGGAGAGCTTCCCACCGCTCCCTGTTTTTGGTGGGGTACTCGTCGGTAATCAGAAAAACGGTAAGTCCGTGAGTCGTGTGCAGATATTCCAGTTCATCTGCTACTTTTTGAGGATCACGGGCGCGCCAGGACTGTTCCCAGAACTTCTGCTGAGAGCAGTAGGTGCAGTCGTGACAGCAACCACGGGACGTGCTGATCGCGCCCATGCGGGAGTCCGGAATCACCAGACTGTAGTAGTCTCCCCACTCGAGAAGATCCCAGGCTGCGGGAAGATCATCAATCGTTGTCATGAGCGGGCGTCTGCCGGTCTTGACCAGCGTGCCGTCCCGCCGAAAGGCGATGCCGGGAACCGCCTCCGGATTTTCACCAGCTTCCAGCGTCTCCAGCAAATGCCGGACAGTGACTTCCCCCTCACCGATAACGATATAGTCTACAGCTGAAGAGTCTGCCAGCACCTCCTCATACATGAAGGTCGGGTGCACTCCCCCCAGAATGGTTATGGTATCCGGCTTGATTCTTTTGGCCAGCTCAAGCGTCTTGATGGCCTCGTTGATGGTAGCGGTAATTGCGGAGGTGGCGACGTAATCCGCCATGGCGTCACGAAACCGAAGTTCAATCTCGGGATATGCATCCCCCTTGGCCATGGCATCGTAGATCTCGGCAGCCAGGCCCGCCTGGCGGGCGGCACCGGCAAGATAGACCAAACCGAGGGGAATCCAGCGACCGGCGATTTCGTCCACACCACTATGATAGGGGGGGGTGACAAACAGGATTTTCTTGCGGTTTCCGGCGGTTTTTATTTGACATCTCCCTTGAAACTCAATAGGTTGCATCATGTATTTACCTCTGCATAACTAGCATTATACATCTTTTTAATCCAGCAGTTTTCGCAATTAACAAAAATACCGAGGAGAGATGAGTTGGAACCGATGAGAGATGAGAGAAAAACCGAAGTGATATATGAATGTTTTTGCCCGGCTCATTTCTCATCTCTCATCCATCATCCCCCATCGTTTTTATACACTTATGGGGTCCGCGCTTGATCAACGGGAAGAAAGTAATTGTGGTGCTTCCGGCATACAATGCGGAGAAGACTCTGGAGAGTACGTGGCGGGAAATCCCGCCCGAAGTCGATGACATCGTGCTGGTAGATGATTGCAGCCGTGACAACACCGCTGGCCTGGCGCAGAAGCTGGGTATTATTACTGTTGTTCACGAGGCTAACACCGGCTACGGCGGCAACCAGAAAACCTGTTACCGCACGGCGCTGGCCAGAGGTGCGGATATCGTGGTTATGGTTCATCCTGACTATCAGTACACCCCCCGACTGGTCACCGCAATGGCTGCAATGATCGCCTACGGGGAATTTGACTCCGTTCTCGCGTCCCGTATTCTGGGGACGGGAGCGCTCAAGGGCGGCATGCCGCTGTACAAATACATTGCAAACCGGTTTCTGACCTTGGTGGAAAATATCCTGCTCGGGTTGAAGCTCTCGGAATACCATACCGGCTACCGGGCTTTTTCACGGGAAGTGTTGGAGAAGCTGCCGCTGGATGCCAATTCCAATGATTTTGTCTTCGACAACCAGATGATCGCCCAGATAGCCTGGTTCGATTTCCGGATCGGCGAGCTTTCCTGCCCCACCAAATATTTCAAGGAGGCGTCCTCCATCAATTTCCGCCGGAGTGTCGTTTACGGCCTGGGGGTTCTGGGGACAGCGCTGTTGTTCAGGCTTAACAGGTGGGGGGTGGTTCGCTCACCGCAGTTTACGATGAGGGATGAGGGATGAGGGATGAAGGAGGAGGGCAAAGGAATTGATGAGTTTTTCATCTCTCATCTCTCATCGTATTTCGCTCATCGGTTATTGCTCTTCGGTTCCAACTCATCTCTCATCGTTTTTCCTGCTAAGGGGGTATTTTGAAGCTGATCATCCAGATACCATGCTTTAACGAAGCCGATACGCTGCCGATCACGTTGAAAGATTTGCCGCGTGAAGTCGCAGGATTTGACCGTGTGGAATGGCTGGTTATTAATGACGGCAGCAGCGATAGAACTGTTGAGGTCGCGCGGGAAAACGGCGTGGACCACATTGTCAGCTTCACCAATAATCAGGGGCTGGCACGAACCTTTCTGGCCGGACTGGACAGCTGTATCAAGCTGGGCGCAGATGTCATAGTCAACACCGATGCTGACAACCAGTATATGGCTGCAGATATTCCGGCGCTGGTCGCGCCTATCCTTGCAGGCAGAGCTGATGTTGTTATCGGTGCCCGCCCCATTAGCGGAATAGAGTCATTTTCGCTGGTTAAAAAGATGCTGCAGAAAGCCGGTAGTTCCGTCGTGCGCTTTGTCAGCAAGACCGAAGTCCCTGACGCTCCAAGCGGGTTCAGGGCAATGACCCGTGAAGCGGCCATGCGTTTTAATGTGTTCAACGATTACACCTATACGCTCGAAACGATCATCCAGGCAGGGCAGAAGAACATTGCCACAACCTCGGTTCCGGTACGGGTCAACAGCGCATTGCGCCCATCGCGGCTCATGAAGAGCAACTCCGCCTACATCAGGAAATCTTTCGTCACCATTGTCAGAATCTTTGTTGTCTATAAAGCCTTCAGATTTTTTATGTCGGTGGGGTTGACGGCTCTGATACTTGGTTTGCTCGGCGGGAGCAGATATTTGTACTATTACGTAACCGGTGATGGTGCCGGGCATGTACAATCGCTGATATTATCATCCATATTGTTAGGCGTCGGCTTCCAGACCGTTCTGACCGCGTTTCTGGCCGATCTTCTCGCGGTTAACCGGCGCCTCATGGAAGACGTGCAGTATCGGGTCAAAAAATTGGAGTTCCCTGGCGCCGGACACTCTCTGTCCGACAGCCGCAAGAAACAGCAGTAGTAATTATTATGTAGTAACATCGTACGTTAATCCATTACCCCGGGGGGCTTATCATGAATAAAATTGTAACGTTATTGGCAATGGTACTCGTACTGTCTGTAACGTCGACCGCCATGGCTCTGGACAGTGCCGCACTGGTGGGCACATGGCAGTTAGTCGAAAATGCCAAGGACGCTGAAGGGACTAACAGCCCGTTTGTCACTTCACAGCTGCAGTTTACCGCTGACGGGAAAATGATCTCGGCCAATATGCCGGTACCCTTCAGGTATAAAGTCAATCCTGGTACGGCGGAAGTTGCGAAAGCCCACGCACGGTTTCCTGATTTGGAGGGGATGGAGATTATGCTCGCCATCGCCGGAAACTCACAAAACGACTGGTCAAGGGCCCACATTATTTACGGTGTCCAGTTGACAGGCGATCAGTTCACCATGAAAGTATCCGGCTACACGCCAGCCCGCTACAAGAAGCTGAAGTAACCGGAGTGGGCGTTGCTACTGTTATTTGAACCCTGGAACCTTGGCGATGCGTTTATCGCCGCCTCCATTGCCAGGACTGCCCCTGACCGGATTGTTCTCGCGTGTAACAGTCGCTGGCACGAAGTCTTGTTGCTGGCATCTGAGGGTTCACTTAACCTGCTCCCTCTGGATCTGGCGGATTCAAGTCTGAAGTGCAACTTTTGTAAGTGAATTAAAGTGGTGAGCTGCGTTACTATCAGCGCCACTTTAACGACCAAGAAAAAGGTGCACAGATGAAGCAATACAAACAGCTCACCACGGGGCAAAGATACC